>JBNKQE010000197.1:0-8656 GCA_050295715.1 Leptospirales bacterium | reverse complement strand
GATACATTTCTTATTTCAGAGGCCGTCAGGGGACATGGCGCAATACTTCGTGATATAGACGGTGTTGCTTTTATGAAAGAGTATGATGAGCGCGGAGATCTGGCTCCCCGTGACATTGTGGCCCGTGCCATTGACGCTGAAATGAAAAAATCTGGTTCGCATCATGTATGGCTGGATACGACTCACCTGAGCCGTGTGGATTTGATGGGGAGGTTTCCGACTATTTTTAATAGATGCGAAGAGTCGGGCATTGATATTTCAAAAGACTGGATACCGGTTGTCCCCGCTGCCCACTATATGTGCGGCGGGGTTCACACGGACCTGAATGGTCAGACCTGTGTGAGCGGTCTATTTGCTTCCGGCGAAACAGCTCATACAGGTGTTCATGGCGGAAATCGTCTTGCTTCCAACAGCCTTCTGGAAGGACTTGTTTTTTCCGGGAGAATAAATGACTATCTTCGCTCGGGAAAATATAATTCGCTGGAGCACCCAAAGGTTCGCGAGTGGGATAAAGAGGGTCTGGAGAATATTGAGGAGTGGATTCTTGTGCAGCACAACTTTGATGCTCTTAAAAGAATGATGCACAACTATGTGGGGATTGTCCGTTCCGATCTCAGGCTCAATCGAGCGTTGCGTCGCATCAACCTTCTCTATGATGAGATCGAGGACTTTTACAGACGGACCTTTATTAAAAACAAGATACTTGAGTTGCGTAATATGACAACCACAGCCCGCTTGATAATTCTGTCTGCCCTGGCCAGGCGTGAGAGCCGTGGACTCCATTTTACTCAGGACTATCCTGAAGATAGAAGCCCATCAACCGTATTTACTCTTTTACAGAGAGGAAAGAGTGAGTCCGGGGTAGAGTATCCCCGAATATTATCCAGAAAAGAACTATGTGATTCGAGTGACCCTTGAAAAAAATAGGTTGTCTCGACCGGCCTATCCAGGTTCACTGGCACAAATGAACGAGAAGACAGCTAAAGTAATCAATAAATACGCTGCTGCAAAAGGGGCTAACCCGAAAGACCTCAAGCGGGAATGGGTATCTCTTACAAGCAAAGAACGTTTTCTGAAGCGCCAGGAAATGCTCAAAGAGCTCAGCGGCAAAAAGTGAGACCGGAGGGGGATAAATCCTCCGGCCTACTCTTCTGTCTATTGGTTATGTCTCATAAACGAAGCACTGCTCATACCTTCCTATTCTGGCTGAACCCGATACCGGATTTTAATAGTTTCCGGGGGTGTAAATAAATGTACCGTCCGGTTCTTACTCCTTGCAATAATTCCAATTATATTGAATCAGTGGTACAAATAGTGCTTACAGGCAATTTCACCATAGAAATACCTGATTTTGCGGATTGAGTATGGAAACCCTTCAGAGATTAAAAGAGATAACAGCAGTATTACGAGGTCCTCACGGATGTGAATGGGACAGAGCCCAGGATCTGAGCAGCATGAAACCGCACTTGATCGAAGAGGCTTATGAGGTACTGGACGCAATCGAGAATGCCGATCCGGAAAATTTGAAAGAAGAACTGGGTGATTTGCTATTTTTAGTAATGTTTTTCTCTCGTCTGGCAGAAGAACTGCAGTGGTTTGATCTCTCTGCTGTGGCTGAGGGTGCCGCAGAGAAACTTGTAAGGCGTCATCCCCATGTATTTGGTGATGTCAATGTAAACGGAGTCGGTGAGATTCTTGAAAACTGGGAAGCGATCAAGCAAGAGGAGAAAAGCGGCGATAAGGATAAACCGAATGGGCTTATGGATGGAGTCAGTCGAACCATGCCTGCACTTATGCGTTCTTTAAAATCTCAGCAGAAAGCTGCGAGAGTCGGTTTTGACTGGAATAATGCTGACGGTGTTTTTGAAAAACTGAATGAAGAGTTTCAGGAAGTGCAGCAGGCATATAAAGAAGCCGGAACCTATGACGTAAATCTTAGCTGTCCGCTGGATCTTGAGGATGAAGTAGGTGACCTGCTTTTTACAGCTGTTAATCTGGCTCGTAAGGTTGGGGCTGATCCTGAAACCGTTTTAAACCGTACGGTTGATAGATTTCAGGACCGTTTTCGTCTAATGGAAACATATGCTGCACGTTCTTTTGCAGAACTGAAAGATTTGAGCACTGATACTCTGGAAGAATACTGGCAGAAAGCCAAAAAGGAGCAATCCGACCGGGTTCGCAAATAGGCGAATCCAGTTGAAAATGATGAGCCCGATACGTGAAAATGTCGCTCTTTTCCCGATGACCACTATCGGACTCGGGGGACCCGCCAGATACTATGCCTCCTGCAAGAGTGCAGATGATGTACGTCGCGCACTAGAATTCGCAAACAAGAAGAGTCTGCCTGTAATGGTCCTTGGAGGCGGAAGTAATACAATAATCCCTGATGAAGGATTTCACGGACTTGTGATCCATCCGGCCATGCGCGGAATGGAGGTGGAAAGCGAAGGTGATCTTTACCTTGTTCGAGTCGGCGCAGGCGAACCATGGGATGACTTTGTTCTGTGGAGTCTGGAGATGGGCTGCGGTGAGCTGGCCTTTCTTTCGGGAATTCCTGGGGATACGGGCGCGGTTCCTGTTCAGAATGTAGGCGCATACGGATATGAAATTTCTTCATTTCTAAAAGAGATCCAGGTAATTGATCGGGACTCAATGGAGGAACTTGTCATACCTGCAGAAAAACTTGAGCTCTCCTATCGTAAAAGCCGATTGAAAGGCGAAGACGCTGGTAAGTATATAATTTTGAGCGTTTCGTTTTTATTAAGACATGGCGGACAGCTGGACATAACATACAGTGATCTAAGAAAGCGGCTGGGCAAGGATAGCCTCGAAAGTAAGCTCGATAACCTTATGCAGATCCGTAACACGGTGATTGATATTCGGCGTGAGAAATCTATGGTCTACGATCCCGATGATCCTGATTCACGTTCAGCCGGGTCATTTTTTACAAACCCTGTTGTCGATAGAGAGATTTTTGATGAAATTGTTCATGAATTCCGCAACAGGGGCGGCGTCGGTGACGTACCTTTTTATGAAGACAACGGTAGGATTAAGATTCCTGCCGCATGGCTTATAGAACAATCGGGATTTCATAAGGGACATACCCACGGCAGGGTGGGGATTTCCAGCAAGCATACTCTTGCCCTTGTAAACAGGGGGGGGGCGACCTCAGAGCTACTGGAACTGGCAGATATCATTATCGCCAGTGTGAATGAAAAATTTGGTGTGTTGCTTGTTCGTGAACCTGTCCTTATCGAAGCAAGAAAAGTTATAGTATGAGTGCTGCAAGAAAAAAGTTGTACAATGTATTCCAGTGGGCCGCAGATAAACTGGCCGATGATGTGACTGAAGGTGATGTTGTTTTTCCGACAAAAAAGCATGCTAAAACTCCCTTCGAGGCTCTTGAATTACCATTGAGTTTTCCATCAATCCCCGGTGAGGAAACCATGACAGAGAGCGAAATCTGTATCATCTGCCATGGTTGTTGTAATTATGTAACGATTGCGCTGGACTTTCCCAAAACAAAGCAGGCGCTGGATGAATACCGATGGTATTTGCTCCATCGTAATGTGGAAATATTTATTGATAATGATGATGACTGGCAGCTCTTATTCAAGACCCCTTGCGACTATCTGGGAACAGATGGGTACTGTAAGACTTACGAAACACGTCCAAACATTTGCCGTGATTACAGTGGAGAAAATTGTTCGCGAACCGGAAAGGATCATCAGTTCCTTTTTTCATCCCCGGAACAGATGGATGGATTTCTGGAAGCAAAGAAAAAGAAATCTAAAAAGAAAACAAGGGCAACCAGGAAGTAGACTGCTTTATTTTGCCTGCCTGCCTGTCGCGCCGGAGGGTTTTTGTTCTATATTTGGAGTTTCCTTGTTAACTTTCTGTCTCTTGAGTCCAGTAAGACCGAGCAAAAGGTCATAGGATTCCATACTCTTTGACTGGAATCTGGATTAGTTCCACCATTTTCCAAAGCAATCACACCCATATCAATAAGCATCAGATAAACAAAAATATAACAACGAGAAAAACCGGTAGCATTCGAAATGGTCGAAAGGCGCATCCAATCCCTCTCATCAGGATAAAAATTAACCCGACGAAGATCCTGACCCGGGGCCTGATATACCTTCTTCCACTTCGGTGCCTTAATAAAACTCAACTTATGATTCAGCAACGGATCGTCCATCAAACGCTGCAAATAGAAAGTAAGGGGAAGGTTTCTTACTTTCCTGTATCTGCTGAAAAACTTTTCATAGTAGAAACCTGGAATTAGAAGAGTCGATCGGGAGTTTGAAAATGACTCACCAATAAAACGAACTTGTTCTTTCATACAAATCGTTGTATGAAAAGTTCGGAAATTCCCGCAAATTTTCTAAAAACTCTTACATGGGCGGCCAATGGATTTCAGTGCTCCAGTGAGTGCAAATAGTCAAGATTAAGTTTGCTCACCGGATTGAATGAATTCGTTACATGAAACTAAGATTCGACCTTCTCAGTCAATAATATCCTTTCGCATAATCAGTGCTGCAGACGAATCTCCGTAATAGGATTTTCTTCTGTGGATGATTTTGTAACCCAGTGAACCATAAAGGTGAATTGCGGGCAGATTTGATTCAGATACCTCAAGCATAAAAAAAGAAGGACGATCCAGATATTCCAGAGTTTTCATTTCTGTTGTTTCCAGAAGTCTTCTGGCAAAACCTTTGCGTCTGCATTCGGGTAATGTTGCAATTCTGAAAACATCGACTGTATTGTCATAAAGCATAACTCTCGAAGTACTGTAAGCAACAACTGATTTTAGATCGGGGGCATCTTTTACTTCATAAATATTTTCAGATTCATCTATAACAAGACAGAGTGAATCGTCTCTATTTATCTCTTCACAAATCTGTTTTTTACTCCAGGGCGCCGGGAATGAAGATTTTTCGAGTGAATGAAGGGCTATTACAATACTTGATTCACAGGGGATTGTTTCCATTATTACATAAATATCATCAGCCATGGTCCTGGTTCCTGCTACTTTTCATTCTGATTTTTAACCGGCTGTCAGATAGTGATCCAATCATCAAATCTTTGTAAACTATTTCTGATAGACATGCAAATTAATTTCCCGCAGTAAGAATGAGACAAAATAAAAAAATACTAATTAATTCAGTTTGAAATTTTCTGGTAATTGATTGGCAAACTGGCACTCTGACTTTATCATGTAACGAGAGCAATTACTTATGACCAGATTATATGCTTCCATCTTAATTTTGAGTTTCACACTTACTTCCTGTGATTATGTAAGTGATTCAATTCGCTCCTGGGGAGAAAAATCCAGACGAAGAAGGATAGAAAAGCTATCCGATGCTGATCTGGAAACCTGGGAACGAGATCTAAAACTCAGCAGAGAAAGACTCCAGGAACTTCATGAAAATATTGAAGAAATTGCTCAGGAGTCCGAGTTTCAGGGGAATATTTCCTGGAAACTCGGACGTGCCTACATGGCGCGATCTCGTTTTGAGCAGGCAGCAATGCATTACAGTGATGCATTGCAGAATCGTCTGAATAAATATCCGCATGAATACGGCGAACGAATTTCATCATACGATAATGCAATACCCTATTTTAATGAGGCTCTCAAGCGAAATCGATTAAATCCTGAGCTTGTTTTTGAGGCTGCATTGTGCTATGCAAACGCTTCTCGTGCCATAGGATGGGAGATGAATCGCTGGATGATTGCAGAGTATCTATTTCGTCGTTTGCGTGAAATTGATCCTGAAGATACAAGGTCGCTCTATCAACTTGCTCTGCTTTACGGAAAAACTACCGACAGGAAATTTCGGGATATGGATCTGGCCGTCTCTTTGCTGGAGGAAACTGTAAAGCGACAGCAAAACGATATTCCTGCACGGTTTGCTCTGGCTCATATGCTGGTTGAATCGGGGCAAATGGATAAAGCACGCAAGCAATATAGTGAAATAATGCACAGGATAGAAAATATGCATGAATCTGGAATTTTGAAAGGAAAAGCCGAAAAAAATATTAAATATAGAACAGCAAGGGATAATCTGCAAAAACTGGAAAGCTGTATTCAGGATTCATCAAAGTGCGAAGTGCGTACATTTGAGTAAGGTTGAATTGTTATTTTTATGTTCATTGATCAATGCAGACTGTGTCATTTTTCGGTTTCCGGAAATAATAATCCAAACAGAAGCAGTGCCACTTTTTTAATAATCAGGATTTTCGAGGAATTATAGTCTGTTACTTCCGAAAAATCATATGAGATGTATGGAGAGGTTTATGTATAATTAATATTTGATACTTCAGGAATTCTGCTGTTTTATCTGTAAAATATCGGGAAATATAAATCAATTATACAGTGTAATGTATGATGACAGAATCCCCCGATCTGCTGCTTGCACTACAACTATCATATCTACCATACAGGCGAAGTCTGTATCGCTCTGGAGGGTGGTGTCCGGCGCATTTAGAGAATTCAAGTCCTCACTCCATAATGGAAAATTTCTATACGCTGCAGGAAATTCGTCAAGCTGCTGATCTTGCCTGCTCCTTCATGGAGAAACATTTTACTAAATCTATCGGTTATGTGACACAATGGGAAGATTCATATCCTCCATTGCTTGCAATGATATTTGATTCTCCGCCAGTTTTATTCTGGATAGGTGCGAATCCTGATTTTATGGCACCAATGATCTCGGTTGTGGGTACACGGAACCCGGCGCCGGTCATTGAACCGGCGACTCGCTCACTCATCTCAGATACGATAAGTCCAGGTATTACAATCGTTTCCGGATTTGCCCGTGGAGTGGATCGCATCGCTCATAGAATTTCCATTGAAATGAATCGCCCTACAATAGCTGTTCTGGGTTCAGGAATTTTTCACCCCGGACCGGTTTCAAATATGGATCTGATTGAAATTGCCGAAAGACGGGCTGTTGATTTTACATTGCTTTCAGAGTTTCCACCGGATGCACGGGGGGCTCCCTATCATTTTCCAAGAAGGAATCGCATAATTGCGGGTATTTCGGCTCGAACATGTGTTATGCAGGCCCCTCCCTCCAGTGGGTCTTTGATCACCGCTCAATATGCTCTGGATGAAGGGCGTGAGGTATTTATTTTTGACCATCCTCTACTTGCATCCAGCGGGTTCAATGATGGAGGCCGCCAACTTATTCGTGACGGAGCCAGCATGCTTGAACTGGAAAAAAATCGTATTGTTTTACGTCCCTCTCTCGATAATCCTGGAATTCAAAAATTCTGGAAAAAGGATAACGATGGGCAACTTACATGGCTGGGGGGAGACTTTTACTATGACTCCCGCAGTATGGATGGTGGGGTAATGAACTGAATTACCAGAAGAACTGGAAATACTATACTATAGAAGAAAATAAAAAAAAAGGTGACAATGACTGAGCATTGACAATACCCGGATAATCCCACTGTTCTATTTCGAATGAGAGCTGTTTTTCACAGGATCTTCGATAAATGGTTAAAGAGAGTGGTTTTCCATTAATTTGGAGAATCTTTAAGGACATTCATTCATGGCTAAAAAATCGGAATCAGTAGCAACTGCTAAGAAAAAGACTCCTGCAGCTAAAAAAAAGGGCGTAAGAGCATCATCTGCGAAGAATAAGACTCTGGTAATTGTAGAGTCACCGGCAAAAGCAAAGACTATCAACAAATATCTTGGCAAAGATTACATCATTGAAGCATCAATGGGGCATATTATTGACCTTCCAAAGTCGAGAATTGCAGTGGATGTAGATCATGATTTCAAGCCTGAGTATATTACAGTCCGTGGGCGTGCTCCGATTCTCAATAAATTAAAGAAACTCGCAAATAATGCACAGCGCGTGTTGCTGGCCGCTGACCCGGATCGGGAAGGAGAAGCAATTTCCTGGCATCTTGCTCGTGTTCTCGGACCCCTCAACTCCGATATCAAGCGAATTGAGTTTAATGAGATCACACAGAGTGCTCTACAGAAGGCTGTGGAAGATCCGCGTGAAATTAATATGAATCTGGTGAATGCCCAGCAGGCCAGACGAATTCTCGATAGACTTGTCGGTTATAATATTTCTCCACTACTCTGGAAAAAGATAAAGCGTGGGCTCTCTGCCGGGAGAGTTCAATCTATTGCACTAAAACTCATTTGTGACCGCGAGAAGGAGATTGACGCATTTGTTCCAGAGGAATACTGGTCACTGGATCTGAAGCTGCTCCATGGTAAAAGTAATGTAGATGCTTCTCTTCATTCTATTGATGGCGAAAAAGCCGAGTTGAAAAATGAGACTCAGGTTAACGAAATTCTTGAAGATATTAAAGGCGGAACCTATGAGGTGAAGTCGGTTAATATGCGAGAACGGAAGCGTCAACCTACAGCTCCCTATACAACCTCCAAGCTTCAGCAGGATGCTGCAAACAAGCTTGGTTTTACTTCACACAAGACGATGCTTATTGCTCAACAATTATATGAAGGTATTGAGCTCGGTAATGATGTTATAACAGGTCTTATTACTTATATGAGAACTGACTCCACGCGGGTTAATCCTCAAGCGATTGATCAGGTCCGCGAATTTGTAAAGAATCATCCGTCACTCGGTGAAAATTATATATCTGCAGAGCCAAGATCATATAAATC
>JBNKQE010000196.1:0-8733 GCA_050295715.1 Leptospirales bacterium | reverse complement strand
TGTAAGAGATCACTTCCGGGGCAATATAATAGTGGCCATTTTCATCAATGCGAAGGTCTGGACGAATAAAGTCAATATGAGGTTCTTTTTGTTCTGCTATACTTAATACCAGACCATCCAGTTTTTTTTGAATCGTTTCCGTTTCTCGATAACCCATTTCATAAAATACAATCCACCAGGTTAACTGAGCAGCCAGAAGAAATACCATACTTATTAAAAGAACGGCAGTTCTCGTAACTGAGTCACCTCCGGCGCCCGACCTGTTTCTGAAGAATTTTAACATGGTTAACTGTATACGCACAGCAACGGATTATTCGAGACTGCACGTATTATTTTATATGCAACCCTTACAGATTTTTTAGAAACTCCAGTGCTGTGTCAGTAAGATTCTGTACATCTCCTTCGCTCATGGCTGAAGAAATGAATCCGACTTCATACCCGGACGGTGCAAGATAGATACCTTTTTCCAGGCAGTGGGCATGGAGTGCGGCATACTCTTTCATCGCTTCACGATCGATCTGATCGGCTCTTGTGGGCGCATGGTCACCTCTGTAAAACCAGAAAATGGAACCAATACGGGCAATTTTCCATTTCAGTCCGGCGCTGTTTATACCATTCTCAATGATCGAGCCAAGCTTTTCCAGTTTTGCATACAGTTCATCATTCAATAACTTCAGCTGAGCAAGTCCGGCAGCCATTGCAACGGGATTTCCACTGAGAGTTCCTGCCTGATAAACAGGACCATCCGGAGCGAGAATTTCGAATATAATTGAGCGGCCTGCAAAGGCACCGACGGGCATTCCTCCTCCAATAATTTTACCGTAAGTTACTAGATCGGGTTCAATCCCGTAGTAAGCTGCGGCACCGCCAAATGATACGCGAAATCCATTGATGACTTCATCAAAAATAAGCAGAGAATTATTCTTTTCAGTAATTTCTCTTAAGAATGTTAGAAATTCTTTTGATTGAATCAACAGACCATTATTGGCAGGTACAGGTTCCAGTATGACTGCGGCGATATCATTTTTATAATTATTAAAAGCCTCTTCAACAGCAGCCCTGTCATCGAGAGGAAGGACGATTGTCTCCTGCGTAAACGGAGCCGGTACACCGGATGAGTCAGGTACTCCGAAAGTGGCAAGTCCGGATCCTGCTTTTACGAGAAGGCTATCCGAATGTCCATGATAGCAGCCGTCAAATTTAATTACTTTTGATTTCCCGGTAAATCCGCGTGCCAGACGAAGGGCGCTCATTACAGCTTCTGTTCCTGAGTTGACGAATCGAATTTTTTCGATAGATGGAATCAGTGCGCGAAGATTATGAACGGCATATTCAGCAAGCAGAATTTCTTCTTCACATGGAGTACCGAATGTGAGCCCTTTTTTGAGTTGCCCCTCAACAGCTTTCATGATTTCAGGATGTCTGTGACCGGTAATTAATGGACCCCAGGAACTGCAAAAATCTAAATATGTATTTCCATCGGCGTCGGTCATTTGACACCCATCGCCTGACTGCATAAACAAAGGTGTTCCTCCCACAGAGCGAAAGGCTCGAACGGGACTGTTTACACCACCGGGAATAACCTGTGTGGCTCGCCTGTATAACTCTTCTGATCTTTCTTTTTTCATTATTCTCGTATCTCCGTTTTTATGCGCAAACATTCTGACTCGTTATCCGAGCTCAACTATCATTGAATCAAAACTGGCCTGATCCGATATCATATACGGAATGTAGCCGGAATCCTTTATCGCCCGGGCAGTTGTTTTGCCAATTGCACAAAGACGATGCCCATTGTGCAGAGAACCCTTTACTCGGCCTATAAATGCACGCACGGACGAGGGGCTTCCCAGTAATATATAACAATTTTCCGGTAGACGGATCGTTGATTCATTTTTGTCAGCGGGCACAGTTCTGTAAACGATCACTTTAAAAAAATTACGCTTTTTGGATTCTAATACCTCAAAGAATTCTTTACGGCCTTCTTCTGCAGCAGCAACGAGAATTGTAAATGGGCTGGAATCATCTTTCAGTATTTCATGTGCCAGTGTCTCACCGGTCCCATCCGAACTAATCCAATTTACACTTATACCAGGAAATAGATCCGCGACTATTTGCGCGCTTTTTTTTCCAGTAACAGCAGCACGAATTCCCTTGAAATCATTCTGTCTGGAGACAATGTTTCGGAGGGCCTTTGCGCCGGGTACGCTGAACAGGGTGAGTATCCCATTATTTTTGCCGGCCTGTGAAAACCATTTTAATATCTCATCTTTTTCCTGCGCGGATAGGTCGGGATTTTCTATACTGAGAAGTGGAAAACCCTGAATAGGGTATTCCGGATACGATTGTATTAACTCCTCTATCCGGTCGTCTCTACCTGTTAGAATCAGTGGGATTTTTTTTTTATTTCTTCGATAACTGATTTCGCAAGCTCATCAGAGTCCTGGGAACTTCGAACTTTGTAGTAGGATTTTCCCGTTGTATTATCAACGGCCTCTTTTCCCAGATAAACATGAAGTTCAAAGTAACCATCTTCGCGCTGACGCGCATAGGCTCCCAGAGGGAGATGACATCCGCCTTCTACCGCTTTCAGTACGGCTCGCTCCGCTCGAACGGCTTTTGCTGCTGACTCATCATGGAGGCGGTCCAGAACTGATTTTGTCATTTCATCATCAACGCGGCACTGTAGAGCCAGTGCACCCTGAGCAGGTGCCGGTACAAATTCATCGGGTGGGATCGTTACAACCTCAATTTCATTGACAATTCTATCTTTAAGTCCGATTCGTTCAAAGCTACCATCCGTCATGAGGCGCTCGAAACCGGCTCCTGATAGTAGAATACCGTCATACGTATCACCATCCAGCAGACGGTTGATTCTGGTCGGTACGTTCCCGCGCAAATCGACGGTCTCTATTTTTGGCCAGCGAAATTCAATTTGTGAAATTCTTCTGACGGAGGATGTTCCAATTTTTGAACCAGGGGCAAGGAAGGGGAACGAATCTCCCACTTTCTTATTTTTAGGAATAAGTAAAATATCAAATGGAGTCAGCCTCTGAGGCATAGAGGCAATAGAAAGACCGGGAACATCAATTGTTGGGAGATCCTTAAACGAATGAACGGCAATCTCTGCGTCGCTGTTCAGTAGAGCATCTTCGATCTCTTTTGTAAAAAAGCCTTTTCGCTCGTCCGGAGTTTCACCAGTATCTACCTGTGATAGCGGAACATTTTGAATTTTGTCTCCAGTTGTCTTAATTATCTTTATTTCAGTTTCAGGAGCATCGGTCAATTGACGGATTCTATCCTGTACATAATAGGCCTGTGCCAGGGCCAGGTCCGACCCCCGGGTTGCAATTCGTAATTTCAATGTTTTACTCAGTTTGTGATTTCTTGTGTATGTTTATCGTAATAATCTCGAATAACCGTCTCCAGACCTCGCCTGTGAATACGGTTCAGTTCTCTATGAGCCTGGATTGCCCAGGTGTAAATGAGATTTCGGTCTTTTTTACTTAAATGTGACAGTCTGTCTTCCATCAGGTTTTCCAGCTTCTCACGAGATTTATCTCTTACGTCCCGTTGGATGACTCGAATTATATCACTGGAAAGTCCGGCTACAAGGTTTGCTTCAATACGAAAACCGGCATCTTCAACCATGTCTTCGGCTATTTCGGCAGCTCGCATACGTTTGATTTTATTCGCATCCAGCTCTTTGCGAAGTGTTTCCATTGATACAAGTGTTACTCCGTCCAGTTTATTGCATGCTGGCTCGATATCAGCCGGTAGTGCCATATCAACGAGCATCAAAGGATGAAAATAACCATTGGAGTTACTGTTACGGCCGCTAAATTTTCCAATTAGCTCCGGTGTTATATAAGCATCATCTCTGGATGTTGCCGTAACAATTGCTGCAACAGGGCCCAGCGTCTCTGGTTCATTCATAAAGCGGTCGAAGGTTGCCATTTCAGCACTCAGTTCTTGTGCATGTTTTTCAATCTTACTCAGAGTTCGATTTACAAGAATCATCCTGTTATTGAGACGCGACAGGTAAGTTGCTGCCTGCCGGCTCATCGGTCCTGATCCAATAATTACAATAGCTCTGTTATCAAGTCCAAGGGTTGCATCTTCGCGGTCTACAAAACCAGGGGCCTGTACAATCTTTTTGGTTGCAAGTGTAGCAACCGACAGTGGTAGATTGGCCATGGGAATCTCATTTCTAATCTTTCGAGATTCATGAAAAATATTTTGGATAAGAAGACGTATACGTTTATCCAGAAGGTTGGCTGTTCTTGCGTCGTCAAATGCATCTTTAATTTGTGCGCGAATTTCCGTTTCACCAAGAACCATTGACTCAAGTCCGGCTGCCAGGCGGATCATATGACGAAGAGCTTTCCTGCCTTTGTAATGGGAAGGTTGAATATCTCCCTCAAGTGCAGGCATAATTTCCATCACCGCTTTGAACATAGCGTCGTGATGGTCTTTCGTATCCAGACTGTAAATGATCTCAACTCGATTGCATGTGGAAATAAACAGAAAACCCGATAAAGGAATGAACTTCTCTTTGAGTGCTGCATGCATTTGAAGTGGATTCTCTGATTTCCACGGTACAATACCGGTCAGATCACCAGCTTCTTCAAAACTCAGTACGATAGCCCCTAATTGTTTCATTTTTTCTGTTATTTTACCTGGAATTCTCTATTTGGTTATGTCCAGGGTAAGCGGAACATCTACAGGAGGAGTGCCGCGAACTACCCAACAATAGTATTTATGCCATAAATTGGATGGGAGATTGTCAGGAAAATGTCAGGTACTCCTGGATTTTAACTAAAATGAGACTATATCTCACTTAAATGCTCCGAAATTCATTATCTAAAGGAAATATCATGTTTTTGTGATATTTCTTAAATGATTTGCCACAGGTGATACCACAATGACTTGCTGAATTGGTAGCGGATTTGATTGCAGATGCGCCCATAGTAATATTATGGATGGACCTGATTAGGATCAACCGGAGATGGAAGTCCGCTTGATCCTATAGTGAAAAAGGTTCTGCTGGCCCCATTAGATATTACGTGGTGAGTAGTTAGATATTATGTTGCAAATAATTGAAAGTGTTATTCCGGTTTTTCTGGTCATAGGTGTGGGATACATCTTGAGAACAGGCCGCTGGCTGCCTGAAGGTTCTCCATCGGGATTGTCATGGTTTATATTCCATGTCTCCGTACCTGCACTTCTATTTCGTAATATTTCTAAAACTGATGTGACAGCAGTTCTGGATTTTTCTCCGGTCCTGACAGTAATGGTTGTCTCCGTCGGGCTTTCTATTTCCGCATTGATTATTACTTCGAAGATACTTCCGCAGCGAAGGGGAGTCATTTCACAGGGAACATATCGCAGCAATATGGTATTTGTCGGACTTCCTGTTCTGCAAAATATTCTTGGATCAGAGAGTGAGCTGATGGGAATAGTTTCTGTAATTATCGGATTTACTATACCAGTTTATAATTTCCTTGCTGTTATAATCCTTTACTATCCCTTAAGAAAAAATAGAAGCAACAGTAATGTTAGATCACGATTTATTCAGGATATTTTAATGAATCCATTGATTCTCAGTTCTCTTGCAGGTCTTTTTGTATCAGCAATAGGTGGAACGTATCCGAATTTTGTTGACAGAACTCTAGAAATGCTCGGACGACTCGCAGCACCTCTGGCTCTGGTTAGCGTCGGATTGTCACTTGATATATTTCGCGCCAAAGGAGAGTTCTTTACCGCTCTAATCGTATCAATATGTAAGTTAATTCTTTATCCGGGTCTCGTATACGGAGGACTTGTTTTTCTGGAAGTCCCGGAAGAGATAGTGTTCAGTGTCGTTATTCTTATGTCAGCACCGACAGCAGTCGCAAGTCATATAATGGCTCGTGAAATGGGGGGAGATGAAGAGTTGTCTGCATCCATCGTTGTAGTGTCCACCTTGTTTTCTATCATTACAATGACGGGATGGCTTGTATACTTTCACCTATGAAAAGTAATAGAGCTAAAAGCGAATTATTTCTGCTATTATGTACACTAATCTGGGGAGGAACGTTTACTGTTCTTAAATTCGGCCTTGAAGATACATCGCCTTTTTTCCTTATTTTTGCACGGTTTGCTTTTGCTTCCGTATTATTTCTCCCTTTTTTTAATTTGAGTGAAATAACTACGTTATCCGGATATGCTGGGCGTTCACGGAATGCATTAGTATTTGTTCGATCCATTGCATTCCAACCAGGAGCTATTCTGGGAATCGTAATGTTTGTCTCTTTCTCCCTGCAGACAGCGGGACTTGAAACGACAACAGCTTCTCGCTCAGCCTTTATAACGCAAATGCTAATTTTATTCATACCTGGAATCAGCCGCATGGTTTCAAAATTTACAGGTGTGACTGCTGGTTCTAAATCCGGATCAGTTTTCGGTATTGCTTATCGAGTAATTCAATGGAGTTCAATTGTATTGATTCTTGCCGGTTTATTTATGCTGACCACTCCGGAAAATGGAGACATATCATACGGCGATATTCTAACGCTCGGGTGTGCCTTATCTTTTGCACTGTATATTGTTTTAGTTGATTATTATACAATGCAATACAGTTATAATTCTCTCCTCTTCCCTCAGACTGTTGTAACAGCTCTGCTTTCATTCATTGCCTGGTTTATTCTGGAAAAGGATGCTGATCTGGATTACAGTTTTAGCCTGTTTGCGTCAATAGTATATCTTGCGCCGCTGGGGACGAACCTTACTGTTTTCTGGCAGACAAAATATCAGAAGAATTCCACTCCAATGAGAGCATCAGCAATATATACGATGGAGCCGGTATTTGCTACAGTCATTGCAACAATCGTTATTGGTGAGAGTATGAATGCCAGAGAGATAGCAGGCGGGGTAGTCGCCATTGCAGGGATGCTGCTTTTTGTACTGCGTGAAAAATATTATCATGCGGCTGATACTCTTCCCGGCGCGTAGAATTCTTACAACTTCTAAGAGTATTACACGCCGGGACCAGAATACGATAAAAAATTATTCTTGAAGACTTACAATATATCGGGCGATAAGTTCTCTATCTCCGAGAGGAATGTGTGGATAAGCAACCATGGCTGTCCCGGGGATTCCTGTTTCGATGGTCTTAACAATATTCTCAAAACCACTTCCTTGCTTGTAGGAATCGGTTTCATGAAAATTACGTGGTTTTGGATTTAAAGCCTGACCTGCAGGGCCATCGCCCATTCCTTTCTCCCCGTGACATCCAATACATCCGTTCTGTTCGTAAAGTTCGCGACCTTTTGTAACTTCTTCACCATTATTAGATGTAGTTGAGGCAACCTCTGGCTCTGTTTTTGCTCCTTCATCTGAGCCGCCCTTTCCGCAGTTAACTGCAAGGATCAATGCAAAGATGGCAGATGTTGCCAGAATATTACGAAATAAGACTCGTTTCATAAGTTTATACGCTCCTGAATTTTTATGCTGGTTCAATATTGATAAGCTGAACGTTGATTCTGTTCCGCTGCGTAAAACATATTAACCTTTTCAATCAGGAGGACAATAACTTTTCTTCTCCAGAACGTCAGGTTTTATAAATTATAACATGAATAGAAGGAATTTCTCATTGAAAGGTCTCAGAAGAGATTTACTTTCGGTCAGGATATGCTATTTTAACGTATCTTAAAGTAAACACGGGGATTATATACCTCTCGGGGGCATCATCAGTATTTCTGATTTTATCTGGCTATATGAATAAAAAAATTGAAAATATTATCGTTGTAGTAATTATTAATTTCGTCGCACTTTTTCCAGGAATACTGAATTCTAAGCCAGGTGGTAGTCCGGGTGATGAATCCGTTTTATATGGAAAACTCAAACCTCTGGAATATTTAAGCGGGAATTTTAGACCTGAAAGGAATTCATTATTTATTGCTCTGGACACTTTAGGAATTCCTGGAAATCGAAAACACTATTTGCGTAAGGAGACTGCTGAAGCACTTTTACGAATGTACAGGGAGTTTCACAGGGATCATCCCGAAGTGCCATTTCGCGTTATAAGTTCAACAAGAAATAGAAATGATCAAAAGTCGATTTGGGAAAGCAAGTGGAATGGGAAGCGTAAGGTTGATGGAGTTAAGTTAAATCTTACAATCAAAGATCCCAAAAAAAGAGCATTAAAAATTCTTGAATACTCATCAATGCCGGGTACTTCGCGGCATCACTGGGGTACGGACTTTGATCTGAACAATCTAAATAATTCGTATTTTTTGTCAGGTAAAGGGAAAATTCTTTTTGACTGGTTAACAAAAAATGCCTTGCGTTTTGGTTTTTGCAGACCCTATACAGCGGGAAGAGATGGTGGTTATCATGAAGAAAAGTGGCACTGGTCCTATCGTCCGCTTTCCAGTGAGTTTATACAGAGCTGGAATCAGTATTACAGGAAAGACCCTTTGTCTGTAATGCCACATCGTCTTTTTGACGGGGTGGAATCAGCTCGAGAACTTGCTCCTGAATATGTAAATCAGATTTCATCTGATTGTATCAGATAGTGAAACGAAATTTAGCATAATAATATGCTATTTCTATTTTGTAAAAAACAATAAAGACGAAATTGTCGGGAAGAACATGGAAGAAATAAGACTTCAAAGAAATAAGGTCATTAAAATAACACGCAATGTCCATGGTATCCCCAGAATTGAAGCGGAGAGTGAGGAAGATCTCTACTTC
>JBNKQE010000195.1:0-8878 GCA_050295715.1 Leptospirales bacterium | reverse complement strand
CCTGCATTTCTTCTGACCGGGCTGATTGTTCTGCAGTCTCAAGACCGGATTCCGTTTGCAGCGGGGGTGGGGATCTAATTGCATGTTTCTTTTTGCTTACAGAAGGTTTACTCAATCAAACCAGGCGGTATTCGGGGAGTTCGTGCAGAAGAAAAATCTTCCTGCACGAACTTCGAAGAAAGACAACCGCTTATCGATTATGGATTGGGAGAAAATCTCTTTGTAAATTCCCATCATAAATCTGACGTGGACGGCCAATCTTTGTATTGGGGTCCTCGATCATTTCTTTCCACTGAGCAATCCATCCAGGCATACGTCCCATAGCAAACATTACAGTAAACATCTCTGTCGGTATTTGCATAGCCCGGTAAATAATTCCTGAGTAAAAATCAACATTGGGATATAATTTCTTTTCGATAAAATATTCGTCTGTTAATGCAACTTCTTCAAGTTTTTTGGCTATATCAAGCTGCGGATCATGTATTCCCAGACGCGATAACACATCGTCCGCCGCTTTCTTTATAATCTGTGCTCTTGGATCGAAGTTCTTATACACACGATGTCCAAAACCCATGAGTCTGAATCCGGAAGACTTATCCTTCGCCATTTCTACAAACTTTTTAACATCTCCGCCTTCATTGTGAATCCTGTTCAGCATTTCAATTACAGCCTGATTTGCACCACCATGCAGTGGTCCCCACAATGCATTCACACCACTGGAAATCGTCGCGAATAGATTAGCTCGACTGGAACCGACAAGGCGAACAGTTGAAGTTGAACAATTCTGCTCATGATCCGCGTGCAGAATCAGCAACAGGTCAAGGGCATGTTCTATAACCGGGTCGACTTCGTATGATTCTGCAGGAACAGAAAACATCATATTGAGAAAATTACCAATATAACTAAGCTTGTTACTCGGGTAAATCATAGGCTGACCTATGGATTTCTTGAAGGAGTAAGCTGCAATTGTTGGAATTTTTGCAATCAATCTGTGAATTGATATTTCACGATCCCGCTGTACATTTGGATCTGACGAATCAGAATAAAACCCGGAAAGACTTGAGATCAGTGAACTCAGTATTGCCATTGGATGAGAATCTTTTGGAAATCCATCATAAAGACGTTTCAGGTCCTCATGAATCATCGTATGTCGGGTAATAATATTGTTAAAATCTGCAAATTCATCTCTAGTAGGCAGCTCTCCATATATTAACAGATAGGCTACTTCAAGAAAATTTGATTTATCAGCAAGCTGTTCAATAGGATAACCTCTATATCTAAGGATTCCTTTTTCGCCATCAAGAAAAGTAATATGACTTCTGGTTGATCCAGTATTTACAAATCCAGGGTCAATAGTAATCAGTCCTGACTTTGAGCGCAGAGTCGAAATATCAATAGCTTTTTCACCTTCAGCTCCGACTACTATCGGAAGCTCATACTCTTTTCCGTCATAAATTATTTTCACTGTATCTGACATACTTTACCTCAGCATTATCTAATTATTGATGATTCGAATATATAACGTTATCCAGACATATTATTATCTTGATTGAACACGGCTGTAATCACAGCTATAAATCCAGATACCATTACTCAATGATTCCGGAACCTGCCGATCTACACAAACGAAATCCACAGAATAATGCAAACCGGATCATTTCAGAATTTACAATTTACCTGGAGACCGTATTATTTGATCTTTCTGCCGTCTATCAAAGATTTTAATACAATCCTATATTGTTTTGACGCAGGATTATTGAATATTGAACATGAAGATCATGAAAATACACCGGTAACGTGAGATAATCCTTTGCTTTTTAATACGACAGCATTTTTTTTATTTCTGGGAATATTCCTGATCGCTATACGTCTCATCCCGCGGAAGCGCCATTTCTCATTGCTTCTGGGCGGATCTCTCTTCTTCTACTCTTTTGCCGGTATCCATGTAGTTTTATTACTAATACTTACAGCGTTCATAAATTTTACAGCCGCGAACAATTTTGGCCCGGGCAAGAGGTTCAATAAACAAATATTGGCCCTTACTGTAATTACAAACATGGGCTTTCTTGCCTTCTTTAAGTATTTTGAATCAGGTCTGGATTTTCTACGATGGTACATTGATAACCCGGACCTACTTTCGAGTATCAAAATTTTATTACCTGTTGGGATAAGCTTTTATACATTTCAACTTACCGCTTACATAGTTGACGTTTACAATAACCGCATTCCTCCAATCAAAGAGTTCCCATGGCTGCTCCTCTTTACCTGCTATTTTCCGCAGCTGGTAGCCGGACCGATTGAAAGAACTGAGGTACTGCTTCCACGTCTGAAAACCGCAGGAACAGGAAATGCAGATAGCATGAGCCGCGGAGCACTATTGCTGATCATCGGATTATTTAAGAAGATCTTCATTGCAGACAATATAAGCCAGTATGTTGACTACGCTCTCCATCCGAATGGCCCGGTACCTGCTTCCGGTTACACATTTCCCGGAGTTGTATTTGCTCTGCAAATTTACGCCGACTTTTCGGGATACACAGATATGGCTCGCGGGATCTCATTTTTATTTGGCGTACCGCTGAGCGAAAACTTTCGCCTCCCATTCTTTGCAAGCAATCCGTCTGAAATTTGGCGAAGGTGGCATATTACTTTAATGTCATTTTTACGTGATTATATCTATATTCCTCTGGGAGGCTCAACCATGGGAACACTGAGACGATTGAGCAATGTAATGATTGTATTTACCTTGGGCGGAATATGGCATGGTGCGGGAACAGGATATCTACTGTGGGGAGTTTATTCAGGATTGTGGGTTGTAGGATATTCTATTCTTCGCCCTCACATTCGAAAAATCAGTTCCACCGCCGTAATGCACAGAGTTGTTACTTTTTCCGGAATACTGCTGACATTCTTAAGCTTCTCCTGGGGAACTCTAATCATTCGTTCTCATTCTATTGCGGAATTATCAAGAATTGCTGCACATTTATTCCCTGACTCACTCCGGTTACCTGTACCTCCTGCCGGCATTGATATTCTGTTTTTCGTATGGCCGTTAATTGCCATGGATTTAATCAAACAATTCTCAGGAAAAGAGGATATCTATGATTCCACCTCACCCCTGCAGAGATCTGCCATAGCCGCATTGATGATAGGCGCAATTCTATATGCGGGTTCATTCGGAGCCGAGCAGTTCTTCTATTTCCGGTTTTAATGAAGATTTTTGATGAATCAATGCCCATTTTAGCTATGAGATGAATATTTTAAATTGATTTATCGGAACAATTGACTTGAATTTTTAGTCAAATCAATAAGAAGTAAGGGATATCGAGTTACAAACAATGGATAAACGTAGATTTTCAAGAATCAAATTCGACATAGAAGCCCTGTTACAGAATGGAGATGACGTTTACGAGGGCCATGTTTCCAACCTGAGCCTGAAAGGTATGTATTTTGAATATAATGGACTGCCTCCACTTTCGTCGGGAAGCAATGTACTTGCGACCATTCAGCTCATCGGTCATTCATCATCGTTGCAGATTGATGTTAAATGCGAAATAGTAAGGTTGGACGATGATGGAGTCGCTCTTAAGTTTATTGAACTGGATATGGATTCTTTTATGCATTTGAAAAACATTGTCTCCTATAATGATGGAGATCCTGAAAAAATAGAAAATGAATTCCGGGATTTCATAAAGGATCAACTTTCAAAGAACAAAGAGTAGCCCTCAGCAAATAAAACAGCCCGATGCAACAAGCTGCAAATCAATGTTCAACAAGTTTTAACTTCTTTCGTATCCATGCAGTTAAATCCATCAATATTTTGTATTGCACGGGAACCACAATGAGTGTTAAGATTGTGGAAAACATAAGTCCCCAGCCAAAGGCCAGAGCCATCGGCCGAAGAAACGGATCATTCCCGCCAATACCATAAGCCGTCGGCAATAAACCGAGTACTGTTGTTATGGTTGTCAACAAGACTGCACGCAACCTCATACTGCCGGCCTTTACCGCAATGTCAAACGAACTCATTTCTGGATTGGCATCTCGAATTTTATTTGCAAAATCAACAAGAACAATAGAGTCATTCACAACAACACCGGCCAGACCAATAATACCCATCATGGACATAAAACTCAAAGGCATGGGCATGCCTTCAAAAAGAATCCCGTTTGTCATAAACGCTGTGATGACTCCGATAAAAGAGAAAGGAATGGCGCCCATGACAACCAGAGGTTGGACCAATGATCTAAACAAAGATGCAAGTATCATAAATATAATAACAAATGCAACAGCAAATGCCTTTGCAAGACTTACCATCGACTCCTGAGTATCTTTGTTTTCACCGCCAAATCTTGCTGTATACCCCTGATAATCATCGGCTATGGGTCCGGCTTTTTTTGAAATCACAGTTGCAGCAGCACTGGCGCTGAGTTTCACTTCATCAAGATTCGCAGTAACCATTACAAGACGCTTACCATCAAGATGGTTGATAGCTGTAATACCTTTGGCCTTTTCATACTTTGTCATCATATCAACAGGAATAAGGTTACCCTGCATATTCATAACACGTATCTTTTTTATCGCATTCAGTGATTGGCGATACTCCTCTGCGAAGCGAACTCGAATATCAACTTCTTCGTCAGGCTCCTTTATCGAAGTGGCAATGGCCCCATTGATTGCAGCGTTTACGGCAATTGCAGCCTGAACGACGGTAATTCTTGCCTGAGAAGCAAGACTTTCATTAAAGCGAAGACGAACTTCTTCCTTGCCATCTTCATAATCATCATCGATATCAACTACGCCGTCAATCGTAGCCATAACATCTTTGTATTTTTCTGCAATTTCTTCCAGTACTTCATACCTGTCGCCTGTGATTTCAATAGCAACAGGTTTACCTACCGGCGGGCCGCCTTTAAGCTTTTCAAACTCCATAGCCTCCAGCTTCCCGCGAAGATTTGCATATTCAGGAGGTATAGAATATTTATCATAATCAGGTGTGGAGATTCCTTTACTATTATTATCCTTGCGTAGAGCCGCAAGAGCCTCCTCGGTTAACATCCACTCAACCCTGGAACGAACATCATTAATAATGGACTGCGCATCACGACCCGGCGGAGTTATATCTAAATCAAACAAACCCGAAAGAAGCAATTGTGTCTGATTACGAAACCAGCCAAGGACCCCGCCCATTACAGAGCGGTCCTGTTCCGGAGTCAAATAAACAAGCAATTGCCCATAATTACTCCCGCGAAGTGTCGAAGGATCATTGACGTTTTTTGAAATAATACCGACACGGGAAGAAAACGTGTCCAGTTCGGTTTCAGGAAGAGAAGCGACCTCTTTCTCAACAACTTCAACAAACTTCTGAGTATACTCCAGGTTAGATCCCCGGGGGGCAGTTATTTTCACCTGAAAGGTTTCAATTGCGGATGGAAATAAAACAAAACGGCCGAAAGCTACCTGAACAACGACAGCAATTATAAACATTACCGTAAGAATACCAATTGTAATATATTTATGTGTAAGGGACCACTTGAGAACCGGTAGATACTTTTGATCACGAAAGCGAACAAACCAGCTTCCTTCCTCTTTGATTTCTGATATTGCATGAGCACTGTATTTGTTTGCATCATGAAGATGCGAAGGAAGGATAAAAAAAGACTCAAATAGCGAAGCAAGCAATGCGATAATAATAACCATTGGTATAGTTACAATAAACTTACCCATGATTCCGCTCATAAACATAAGAGGACCAAATGCTGCCACACTTGTTGAAACAGTTGCAATAATAGGAGCTACTACTTCAGTCGTTCCTTTAACGGCAGCATCGTAAGTCGAATATCCTTCTTCCATATATCTGTAGAAGTTTTCACTTACGATAATTGCATCATCTACGATTATCCCGATTACGAGGATCAGACCGAACATTGAAATAAGATTCAATGTTACATTAAAATACTGCATGAAGATGAATGTACTTCCAATAGCAACCGGGATTCCGAGTGCCACCATGAAAGATGTTCTCCACCCCATAAAAAAGAAGAGTGAAGTGACGACGAGCGTCAAACCAAACAATCCATTGGATTGAAGAACACCCAGTCTTCGTTTTATAAAGTATGATATATCATTGACTTCGGTTATAATTACGCCTTCCGGCATCTTTCCTTTGTATGCAGATACAACTTCTTTAACCTGATCAACAAGTTCTATAATATCAGCCTTTTCTCTCTTTACAACAATTAATGAGATAGCCGGATACCCTTCCACACGATCAATATATTCGGATTCCGCAAAACCGTGACGAACTCTGGCCACATCCTTGACCCGAACACCACGACCGACTTCATTTGACCTGATAAAGGTATCTTCAATCTCTTTTATATTGGAGTATTCACCAACTGTTCTTACAATTATCTCGTTATTCCCGCGCTTAATATCACCACCGGGAAGATTAATATTTCGTCTCTGTATAGCATCGATAACCTGCTGGATTCCTATATAGTTTCGATCGAGCAAATCCGGGTTTAGATCGACATGAATTTCTTTATCGGACCAACCATTCTTGGATATTCTTGCCACGCCATCGAGATTCAACAGGGTATCTTCGAGAATTTCTGCCTGGTCACGCAGTTCCATCTCGGAAAGTTTATATTTGCCATCTACCTGTTTACGTCCCATGGCAATTTCAATGACCGGAGTTCGAGCAGTAGTTATCTCAGTAATAATAGGTTGCTCCGCATCATCCGGTAAGTCTTCTGTGCGATCCACTGCGGAACGTATATCATCTATAACTTTTTGAGTATCGCTGACATCAGGATCTATAGTAATAACTATTCCGGATCGGTTCTCCAGTGAACTGGAACGATACTCTTTGATGCCATCTACCTCTTTGATGGATTCTTCTAAAGGGTTTGTTACAAGCTTTTCGACTTCCCTTGGCGAAGCTCCGGGATAAATGGCCGTTACAACGACAATGTCAAAATTAATATTCGGGAAGGCCTCCCTGTTCATTGTAAAGGCAGTAAAACCACCGACGACAATTAACAGGAATGTTAGAAGATTGACAAAGATGTTTCGCGAGACAAAGTATTCTATTAAATAATGCATGTTATATAATTTAATCCGATTAATTGAACATCCGCTTTATTCCAGCTCATCCGGAGTTCTTCATTTATCTCCGCAGCAATCAGTCTATTTCAAATCATCAAGCCAAACAAAATTCCAGACAGAGATAAGCAGTTAAAATACTCGCGGCTAACATTGTTAACATTACAATTTCGAAAAATATAACTTCAGCCGCGGATTCATAATCAGTCATTCTTATAGTACCAGATCTTTATTTCATTGAAATATTAACAACTTAAATCCATAAGAAATACGAACCCATGCGGGTTTGCAGCGGACTGCACTTCCAATTGTCAATCCGCTACAATTGAAACTATTTTTTTGTAGTCAAATTGAAAGGTTTGTACAACGGGCAAAACCCCGAAACACTTGTAAAAAGCATGATCAGGGCTACTACGCCGCCGGCAATTGCCACCCATCCCTCAAGATATCCCATAATATAGAGAACTCCAATAGCCACGGCTATGAGTCCTCTTATGACTCGATCAACTGTTCCCATATTTAATTTCATAAAATTCCTCACTGGATATTCGATTTATTGTCTTCCTCACTCGAATATTAGACAAATAATAGGTAAGTTTTCATACATGCCTGTATAAAAACCATTTTTCCCGTTATTTGACCCGGATACGATCAAAGAGTTCCCCTGTGAGATCAGAAGGGTAAAAACCCGGAGTATGTCCGGGTTTTTATACAACTCAGGAAATTGTGAATATTATGAATCATAGTAGAGAACAAACTCGTAAGGGTGTGGTCTCTGGTTTACTATCTGCTCAATTTCTTCCCGTTTGTATGCAACATAATTATCGATAAAGTCTTTATCAAAAACTCCGCCTTTCGTCAGCCACTCATGATCTTTTTCAAGAGCATCAATTACTTTTGTCAGGTTATGGGGAACGGCTTTTAGATCCTTTAGCTGCTCCGGAGTTGCCTCATACAGGTCGAAGTCCGCTGGCTTACCGGGATCAATTTTATTCTGAACTCCGTCCAGACCGGCCATAATCATTGCAGCAAATGCCAGATAAGGATTTGCTGAAGGGTCCGGAGTACGAAACTCAATTCTTCGTGCTTTCGGAGAGTTGACAACCGCAATCGGCACTCGTATGGAGGCGGAACGGTTTCTTGCAGAGTATACAAGATTTACCGGCGCTTCAAACCCCGGGACCAAACGCTTGTAGCTGTTCGTTGTTGGGTTTGTGAATGACAGCAGCGCAGATCCGTGCTCGAGAATTCCACCGGTATAGTTGAGTGCCATCTCAGAAAGGTGCGCATACTTATCACCCGCAAAAAGATTGCTTCCATCTTTCCATAATGATTGGTGCGTATGCATTCCCGTTCCGTTATCTCCAAAGAGGGGCTTCGGCATGAATGTGGCAGAGTAGCCATTTCGGCGAGCCACGTTCTTAACAACGTATTTGTAAAGCATCAGTTTGTCAGCCATTGACAGAACTTCATCTACAACAAGATTGATCTCCTGCTGACCGCCGCTGGCAACTTCGTGGTGATGCTTTTCGGTTGCGATTCCCATCTTCTCCATTGTATGGAGCATTTCGCTTCGGAGATCCTGGAAGACATCGTTTGGAGGCAGCGGAAAGTATCCGCCTTTCGTCCGAAGTTTGTATCCAAGGTTCGGACCTTCATCTGCGCCCATTCTCCAGGATGCGTCGGGGGAATCCAGGAAGTAGAATCCCTCATTTGTTTTTTGATCAAAACGAACATCGCTGAATATAAAAAACTCAGCTTCCGGTCCAAA
>JBNKQE010000194.1:0-8886 GCA_050295715.1 Leptospirales bacterium | reverse complement strand
GTCTGTTTCCTCCAGAGTGATCCTTCCAGGGACCATGTAATACAAAGGACCGGGGTTGCCATACATAATAAAATTCCATATTTTTAGAGACTACATGATATTACAATTCACCTTTATATGGCTGAGTAGTTATGATCTATTTCCATAATTCCACAAACTCGAATACTCATTGCACTCATGATGCGATACACATCTGAGTATTATTTAACGCGTAAAAATATCGTATTCCATAACAACCAGGTTTTTCTTGTAGACCCCAATTATGGTACGGCAAATCATAGAATAATATTCCTAATGCACGAAAGATGAAATAACATATTCTTACAGCTTTAGAGGTTCTATTACCGACAGGGAATTCAGGGAAAAGCATAACCAAAACGGTGTATAAAATCCACTGAAGACTGGAAGATGATCTGTGCATCTCAAGGTGAAATCAATGAAACTCATTCCCGTATTTCTAACAATTCTGACACTTTTCGCAGTATTTGCAGTATCCTGTAATACAACCGAACCGGAGATCTCCTCATCGCCAGACACAGGCCCAAAAGCCAATCTCAATATACAGGAGAGAGAGCCGAATGCAGAACTCAACCCGGAACAGCAGGAGGCCTTTCGAACCGATCGATTCTATTCAGAACCGGGACAGGGTCCGCACCAATCCGAAAGAGATCGCAAAATTGAAAATGTCTGGGAGGAGTCACGGTGCAAAAAATTTCTCTCCAACTGCATAGCGACCTGCAAAAGTGCAAAGGTCGCACGCTTCATTCTTCTCCGCTTCGTTTTCGGTGAAGATGATTGCGAAACCCATTGCCGAGCGAAAAATCACTGCCCTCTCCCCGAAGAAAAGTGAATCTTCTGGGAGATGTCCATAGAAATAACTATAGCTCATAAGAAATAGAGATACCAAATCCCTGTTCTCGTATCCCCTGGTAGACCAGCGGGGTGTTCACAAAATCCAGGAGGTTATAGGTTTCCTGTGTAGCCCTTAGAAAGAAATCGTAAGCACCATGCAGGTTGTCTTTCCCTTTTCCGAAAAACAGGCAATCCTGGTGCCCTGGTATGCGTTTCAAATTTACCATCGCCAATGAGGTAATAAAAAGATGTATCTAAATCAAACCGGGAAAATTCATATTTCATTCCCATTTTGAAAGGAATTTGTCGGGTCCAATAATTACGATCAATAATACCTTTTCCATTGTAAAAAAAAAGGCTATTGTCTAAAAGGCTTCGTTGGTGAGCAGCTGTGAAAGATGCAAAATCTGACAATAATGAGATATATCGCGGATTCCAGTCATTGCTGGCTTTATATAAACCAGGCATATAATATTTCTAGATTCGCAGAGATCAATAAAATCATAATTGTAAATCTGGCTTTCCTATAAAACATATCCTGTCATGATTCCGTGCAAAACAGTGTGCGAGCGATGCAGTTTACTGGCAAACGCCTGTAGCTCTCCGGAGTGTATTTTCAGGTTTTCGTTCTTACCTGCAAGATTCTCCATCCTCTGCTGCAAACCGGAGAGAAGATCCGTTTGCTTTTGTGTATGCTCTTTTAGATGAAATTTTATGCGACTCAACACTCCGGATACAGAGAGAACCCCACGGTGCAATACCGGCATCTCATTCTCCAGAGCTTTCGATGCTGCCAGTTTTTCCAGATTACGCTGTTCAATATGACCGATCAGCTGATGCAACGATCTGTTAGAATGAATCCTGAGCCGTTTACTGTATAGATGAGTAATTGCATTTACTGCAGAAATCAGGACAATTGCGAATACAATTAAAATCATTAACAAACAAAGGTCTCTCTATGCAATAAAGTAAAGGAGAAGGCTCAGTAAAAATATTGTTACATTCAAGATTATTTGTATCATAGCGTCCAGTTACTCCGATGCCCCAACCAACGGATAGAGGATGGAATCTTCCATTGCAAGATGAATGACAAGATGTGCCAATAGATTCGAAATTCAAACAGAAACCTGTTCACTGCTTGTGCGACATTCTTTTCCACTGGCGAATCATGTAGCGAGACGGCGCAAGCGCCTGGAGGATATCTTTTTCTACAGGGGGAGTTTCGCCCATTGCAAGAGCAGCTATTATTTCGCCTCCAAGCGGCGCATAATTCATTCCACGGGAACCGTGACCTGCTGTAATGAACAGCCCCCGCTTATGAAGGGACTCCTCTCCGGAATTTCCATCCAGAAATCGTAAAATTGCTTCGTCATCAGCGAGAGCGCCAATCAGCGGCATATGATCCAGGCTTATGACCCGAAAATCAACACGTCCCTCCGGAGAATCTTCATTGTTTACAAGAAGTCCGGGAACCCAGTTTTCCAGCATGTTGAGAAGTTCTTTATTCACCTCAGCATCAAATGTAAGCTCCAGACGGTTTCTTTCATAACTGGCACCGACAACATGTTTTCCATCTACGGAAGGAATCACATAACCATCGTAACAGACGACGGCTTTTAATTGCCTGCTCTTTTCCGTTTCAGGAACAAGGGCTATCTGTCCCCGGGTTAACTTGACAGGAAGATCGCTTAACACGGATATATCCCGGGTTCCGGCACCTGCAGCAAATACAAGAGCCTTCCCATCGGTGATAATTTCATCCTGCTTGTTTTTAACAAACCAGGTGTCGCCTTCTTTAAAAAAACTGACCGCTTCCGACTCCGTTAAAACCGATATATTATCTCCGCTCTGCCGCACATTGCCACTGCTTATATGAGGAGGATGAATCCATAATCCGGAAGGGAAAAAGACACCATTACCATTAACCCGGGTTCCGGCAATCTCACTTGCCTCTTCTGTATCAACTGCTCGCACAATATCATCCGGATAGCCAAGGTTTTCCATTGCAGAGATGAATCTCTTTGCCTGTCGCTCTTCGTGCGCCATCTGCAGAACACCGCAACGATTCAGTTTTACTTCCAGTCCCTCTTTTTCCATTTCACGAACTCGATGCAAGATGAATTGAAAGCACTGGATAATATAGCGGCTCATCGGAGTCGGAAGTGCATTCAAAAAAGGAAAAATTATTCCAGCCGGGTTACCGGAAGCTCGAGAAGCAATCCGTTTTTCGCGCTCAACAAGAGTTACAAAAATACCACGACGGGCAAGACTCCAGGCAGCCGATGTACCGGCGATGCCGCCGCCAATGACAATTGCCCTGTCTCCCCGTCTGAGAACGGCTTCGGGCTGGTAGAGCAAAGGATTTTCCAGGAGATGGGTCTTCCGTCGCTTTTCGCAACCCGGACAGACTCCCGTTTTCGTTGCCTGCAGCATCTGTTTTTTCCCGCCGTACCCCGGTGTCTTCTGCCAGGTAAATCCGGCACTCTCTAGACCTCGACGCACATCTCCTGCTACTGTAAATGTTGCCGC
The DNA here is from genome assembly GCA_050295715.1 of Leptospirales bacterium. Classification (GTDB taxonomy): domain Bacteria; phylum Spirochaetota; class Leptospiria; order Leptospirales; family Leptonemataceae; genus JBNKQE01. Next base: position 5,505 of record JBNKQE010000194.1, on the reverse strand, counting down.
CGTCGCTTTTTCTCTGGAAATTCGCCCCATATGGTTGTAGAGATCCGAATTCCACATCTGATTATTCTTCGCAGGAGAAAACCCATCTAGAAACCAGGCATCCACCGGTCCCTCGAGGGCATTGAGAAAATCACTTACGTCGCCCAAAAATAGATTCAAAGCTATCCGACCACTGTCAAAAAGTATTCGGCGAAAACCAGGAATGAAAGGCCCATAGTTTTCAAGTAAGTAATGAGTGCCGCTTGATACTTCCGGAAAGAAAGCAAGTGCTCTCTCCATATCAGCTGGTTTAAGCGGGTATTTTTCGCATGTAAAAAATTCGATTCTGGCATTTGCGGATGCTTCTGACAGAAACATCTCCCGAAGTGTTAGAAAATTAAGTCCGGTGCCAAATCCGGTTTCGACAATTGTGAAGCAGCGGTCTTCTTTGAATCGCTCTTTCAGATTGTTTCCATTAATAAAAACATGGCGGGTCTCTTCAAGTCCCCCCTCTCTGGAGTAATATACATCATCAAAAGTATCGGACAGAGGAACACCCCCGTCAGACCAGCTCAGTTCTGCAAATGAAATTGGTTCTATACGCATCAATCTATCTGGTATATTCTAGCGCCGGCTGTTCCGGATATTCGTGAGTCCAAAATTACATTCAGAACATCTCTTGCTGATTCAAGATCAACAAAGCATCCGACCATTACATTATGTTTGCCGGAAGTGTTCCTGGCCAGAGTTCGAAAGGATAAATACCGGTCGGGAACAGATTCATTTATCTTTCGGCATTTGTGTGGTTCTGTTTGCGCCACTTCCGTAAGGTTATTCAGTCTTGAAGTAACGCTCTCCGCTTTATCTGAATCAAACACACCAATCTTAATAATAAAACTGCCTTCCTCTCCCGATGGAAAGGAGGGATTGGCACTGCTGCCTATGTTTGAAAAATGTGTTTGAGATTGTTGCGATGCAGCAGTATCCACACCGGATTTACCAGAACTTTTACTCCCTGATTTGAAAACCTGTTTTTCTTCATCGGGGTATTTAATCAGGTTTTCTTCGATATGTCGCACCCTGTTTAACTGGATTCCTGCAAATATCCCGAGCGTAAACATAAGCATGGCCGTACCTGCCAACAAAACAAACATTCTGTTCTTCTTTTTAAGGTCGGCTTCGGCAACAGGAGTTCTGTCACTGCCACTTAATGGGGCTGTGTAATCCTGCATGGGAGCCCTTTTGATCCTTCTTGAATAATCTATATTTTGCATCCTGGTATCTCTGGGCCTGGAAAATTTATTCCCTCCTGTAAAATATCGGTTGTATTCTCCCATTGACGGAAAAAAATATTTCACCTTCCATGGTTTCCAGACATAACGGACAGATTGCACGACTTATTTCACTTATTCTGATCGTGATCCCCCTTTTTTCAGGTAAACTGTACTCTGAAAAGATATCGCTTGAAGAAGTCCCTCCCCCCTCATTGGAGCTGATCTATAAAATCAGAACAACAGCCCCGGACAAAATAGTGCGAAATACACTCAGCCGTTTTATAGCTTTATACTATGAGCCTTCGATGACAGTAACTATGGTTGTACGTGTATCATCCTCCGGTGGTCCGGCTATTGCGTATAAAACTGGAACGCTACGATTGGAGAGATTGAAAGATGCAGTGGTCTCCTCCGGAATTCCAATTTCTTCTATAATAAAGAGTCCTGTTATTGTATCACCGGAAAGTGAGCTATATATGGCAGATAGTGCGGAGGTAAAGTTCTTTAATGATACAGAGCGTGCTCTCCTGTATTCGCGAGAAATCTCAGCAGAGGCCTTAAAACATCGTTCCACATGGACCAGACTGATCCCTGAATGGAACGGGAAAGAGGCAGACTCTCTTCCAGTATTCCCCCCGGGGCCACTAAAACAACCGCTCGGTCTTACAATATATCTGGTGGTTATTTATTTGCTGCTGGGTACTCTTTTTATATGGATTCAATACCATGTCTGGCTCGAATCAAAACTCAAAAAGCATCTTATAACTCCGGAAGTGGCGGTGAAATTGGAGCGAATGATTCAAGAATCGAGAGCACGGGCCCTGTTATCGGGATTTTTCCACAAAATTGAGCTGGATGGTGATGTACCCTACCCTCCCTGGGTTGCTGAAAAACCTTCAAAAGAGAGTGAAATAATAAAACCATCAGTTGAAGAGACTGAATCAGAAAAGGCAGGGTTGGAAAAGCAGGAAGATCTGCAGTGGACCCCTGTCATTCATCTATATCCATATAAGAATCAAAACACTGGAGACTCGAAAATGACAGATAAAATAGACCAGGATCAAGCAACAAAGACAAAGGGACTGGACAGCCTGTTGTCCAGGGATTTTCAGGGAATGAGTATTCAGGATTTAATGAAAAGTCCCATTCATGCACTCAAGGGCCTGGAATCCAGACATACAAGGATGCTGGAAGAGGGTTTTGGAGTCGCTACTATTGAAGATCTGGCCAATCTTAAGTATTTTGAAATAGCAAGGGCTATTGCCATTCTGGCTCAACATGAAAAGGATCAGATGTAACAGCCTGTAAAATAAGCGGCTGTAATTTTAGGAGAGAAGACCATCGCAAAACTAAGCGGACATTTGAATGATCTGAAGCCTGCGCAAAAAAATCGGCTGGAGAAAATCGGACAGCGCCGTGTGCGGGAAAACCAGGTAGTAAACCAGGAACTGGCAAGAGAGATCGTTGGACTATCACTGGAACTGGGAAAGCAGATAGGGCTGCTCATTGATCGCAACGGAAAAGTAATACATATAATACTGGGAGATGCTTCACGGATATTTATTCCGGAACTGGAAAGATCCAGGTCTGCAAGACTGCGCGGCCTTCGTCTTGTCCACACTCACCTGAACAGGGAACCACTTTCTGACGAAGACCTGGCAGACCTTACACTTCTTCGCCTGGATTATATTACCGCCATAACGATAGACCAAAACGGATTTCCGGACCTCTTTTACTCGGCTCACATTCTCCCGGGACGTTCCCCCGGTTATATTCTCGAAGATCCGGCTAGAGCCGGGCAGCTTCCCGAAACATTTCGTGAAGTTATATCAAACCTGGAAGATCAGTTTGAGAAAGAAGAAAACCGCTTGAAGAAATCCAGCAGCGGTCCCAGAGCTTTTCTTGTGGGTGTCTATACACCTGACATGCGAAGACGCCGCTCACCGGAAGATTCTATGGCCGAGCTGCAGGAACTCTGTAGAACTGCCGGAGTGGAACCGGTTGACATTATTATTCAGAAACGACCTCGAATTGACCCGGTTACCCTTATTGGGTCCGGTAAGGTGCGCGAAATTTCAATCCAGGCAGTGCAGCAAAATGTAGAGCTTATGATCTTTGACCTGGAGCTATCACCGGCTCAAGCGACAAGACTCTCTGCAGAATCTGATTTAAAGATTATTGATCGAACTCAGTTAATCCTTGATATTTTTGCCCGAAATGCGGGAAGCCGGGATGGTAAGCTTCAGGTGGAACTCGCACAGCTTCGCTATCTAAAAGGCAGGCTTTCTGAAAAAGACGATAACATGTCACGACTGACCGGTGGTATTGGAGGTCGTGGTCCCGGGGAGACTGTTCTCGAAATCGGACGAAGGCGAGTAAATGATAAGATTTCACGATTGGAAAAAGAGCTCAAATCCCTTCGCCATCGCCGAGAATTAAACAGGAGACAACGTGATCGCAGAGGACTCCCTGTTGTCTCTATTGTGGGTTATACAAATGCCGGCAAATCAACTCTTCTGAATGGACTGACAAACTCCGAAGTCATCGCTGAAAACAGACTGTTCGCAACACTTGATCCCACAACAAGAAGGTTGAGATTTCCGGAGGAGCGAGAGATCATTCTGTCGGATACAGTAGGATTTATTCATGATCTGCCTCCGGAACTATCCAGGGCTTTCCAGGCAACATTGGAGGAACTGGAAGATTCCAGCCTGTTGTTACACTGTATTGATGCATCAGACTCCAATCGCCAGTTAAAAATTGAAGCGGTCAATGCGATTCTGGAAGAGATGGATCTGCTCTCCATTCCGTGCATTCGAGTATACAATAAAGCCGATCTGGCTGATGAACAGATAACTGAATCGCTAAGAAAACAGGAGAACTCAGTAGTTATCTCAGCACTGAACCGAAGCGGCATGGAAGAGCTTCTGGAGATGATGGAATATACACTTTTTACAGGCAGGCTCCCGGCAGATGAGGAGTCGGCATTATGACTGTACATGATGAACAAGCGCAGATCGATACCGTAGAGGAATTAATCGATGAGATTCAGTCAGTCACAGTCGCTGATAAGTGGAGTATCGATACAGACCTACTTCTATCCATAATCCAGATGGACAAGGAGGAGTATTATCGGCTGGTTTATGCGAAACGTCACAGTGGACTTATATCACTTCATATTCGCGACTCTTACGATGATGGTATAACGGAAGAACTTCTTGAAATTCTGGATGTTGCAGGTCTGGAGGTAGCCCGTCCCATGTTCGAAAAGTCCGGCTACAGTCTCTCTTCCGGAATGCGTGATGCCTGGGTGGAGTTTTTTTTATCGGTGAGTTTAAGCCGCATTCAAAACCATGAACTGGATGTCGAATTATTAAAAACATGCCTGTCCGGCTGCAGCAATCCGGCTGACGGAATTGAATCATACATTCACAGCACAATTTCCATTAACGATTTAGTATCATTTGCAGCTGTATTATTTTTGAGAAAGAATAGGATTGAAGACCATCACCTCAGCAGATCGATTTTATCTTCCATAATCGCAGATCAAATAAAAATCAGAGATATAAAAGAAGAAGAATTGTTTTCATCTTACAGAAAAATCTTACACGAAAAAGCGATTAATCGAGGCATAATTGAAGAAAGCGAAAAGATTTACACAGCTGTTTATGGAAAACTTACGGAAAGGCAAAAAGATGCCCTTCATACCCTGGGGTATACAGCTGGAGTTATACCGGCCAGTGCAAACTTAAAAAAGAGATACAGAGAGATGGTTAAAAAAAACCATCCTGATATAAATCCAGGCGGAGAAGCGATAACAAGAGAAATTACAGGGGCTTACAATTTACTTATTTCAGAAATCTATGGTTAATTATTCTAAATTCACGCATTGAAATATCAATATTTTATTCCATTTATTTGGTTCTTACGGCAATAATACCAGAAATATAGCTCAGGTTAAGAATTATTATGGGAATTTCTATCCATCTATAAAAATAGAATCAATCTTTATATAACAGTGCACAAAAAAAGCGCTTAAATAGAGAAGCATCATATCAGTATTTTCGAAATTAATCTGGTTTGTTTACCTATTGCGGGAGATAACATATGAGCGAAGAGAATACAAATCCGAAAATATTAGAACAAATTATTAAAGCAGCGGAGTATTTCAGCAAAGCGCACAGTATACTTTTTATAACCGGTGCCGGAGTATCTGCCGAGTCAGGTCTTCCTACTTACAGGGGAATTGGTG
>JBNKQE010000193.1:0-9127 GCA_050295715.1 Leptospirales bacterium | reverse complement strand
CCTGTCCACCCACCCGACCTGTACTAAACCGGGATCAGTGACGACCATCGCTTTTCTGGCCCCGAAATTCCTCGCATACTTACCAATCTGGGACAGGGCACCAGAACCATAGATAAACTCCGGCGCAACAAATTTGCGTAATTCCAATGCTGTTTTAGAATTCATTTTGTTTCTCCATGGTTGGAATTGTAAAATAGAACGTCGCTCCTTCGTCGACTTTGCCCTCAGCCCAAACCCGACCGCCATGACGTCCTATAATGCGCTGCACCGTGGCGAGGCCAATTCCGCTCCCCTCGAAATCTTCCTCGGAATGGAGTCTCTGAAATACTCCAAAGAGCCTGCCTGCATACTGCATATTAAAGCCCACGCCATTATCCGAAACGGCGAAAATGATTTCACCATCCTCTTTTCGAGCGCTAACTTCGATCCGTGTTACCTCTCTGGATCGGGTATACTTTATTGCATTCTCCAGAAGGTTGGACCAGACCTGGCGAAGAAGGGCAAAATCTCCCTGTACGGAAGGTAGTTCTCCAATAACCCATTCAATGTTGCGTCCTGAATAGCTTTCTCTTAATTGTGTCTGCACTTCCTGAAGGGCTTGATTCATGTTCAAGTTTTTCTTGCGCATCTCAGCTCGCCCGGTTCGTGAAAACTGTAAGAGGTCATCAATCAGAACTCCCATTCGACAGGCAGAACCGGCTATGGTATCAGCATAGTACTTTCCTTTCTCGTCCAGGCTATCGCGATAGTGTGAAACCAGTAGATCTATATACCCATCAATATGGCGGAGTGGCGCACGAAGATCATGGGAGACAGAATAGGCGAATGCCTCCAGCTCTTTGTTCGCTGCTTCAAGTTGTTGCGTGCGATCAACGACTCGTTGTTCCAGTTCCTGATTGAGTTTTTGTATTTCTTCTTCCGCCCGCTTGCGTTCCAGTTCTGCGGCAGCGCGTGTCGCCACCAGTTGTAACAACTGAGTAACAGGAGCATTATCAGATAGCGGCTTTGAGTCCATGACAGAGATCAGGCCTATTGGCTTGCCTATTGAGTCCCACAGCGGAATGCCGATATAACTTTCTGCGCCCATTTTAGGCAACAGGATATCTTCGGGAAATAGTTGCTGAATACCATGTGGATAAAAGCATAGTCGTCGTCCCATTACGTTTTCGCAGGGTGTTCCCTTGAGTGCATATTGCATGTTCGGTATGAACTCACCTTTGGCATATAAAGCCACCGTTTCCGCCATATCTGGATTTTCGTCTATTTTGTCGATAAGAACGTAATCCATATCGAGTTTTTCGCCAAGGAACTGCGCAAGCGCATCAAAAAAGTTTTCTCCGCTGCTCTGCCAACCGCGTTGCGCAATAAAAAACAAGGAATCCTCCACACGTTTGCGTTCGGTGAGGTCATAGCCCAGGCCCACAAAGCCTGTGATCTTTCCCTCATCCTCCCGTAGTGCAGTCACAGACAAGTTTACCGGGATTCGCTTCCCATCCTTGCGAATGAAGGTCCATTCGTTTTCTTCTGGAAGATTTCGACGCGGGCGGGCTACAAATACATCAAACCCTGGCTGGATCGTTTCGCCCAGTTCTTTGGACAACTGTTGGGCATACCTCGAAACTTCTTCTATATCATGCCAGTACCCGGGTGTCTGCTTTCCAATGATTTCATCTGCCGTATAACCCAGCAAACGTTCGGCAGCAGAATTGAAGCTGGTGATCGTTCCTTCGGGGGTCGTCGAAATGATGGCGTACGCTACATGATCTAGAATCGTTTTCTGGAAGAGTGTGACTCGGCGCAATTTATCCTCGGACCGCTTGCGTTCAGTGATGTCATGCGCAATGCTAAGTACGCTTGTAACATTCCCTGTAGCGTCCTTTTCTGGCACATGGCGAATCTCGACAATCCGCTCACCTGCTGGCAGTGTCCACTGCATTTCAAATTTATTAATAACGCCTTCAGCGAAAGCGCGGCGGATCAGCGACAGCAACGTATTGTTTTGTTCCGGCGTACGCACGCCAGGGAGTTCATGCGACGTTTTGCCCATAACGGTGTCTGCGGGCAGACCGAAGGCATGTTCAGTGGCGGGATTGACATAGATGTGGCGTCCGTCACTGTCGAAGCGGGCAACGAAGTCGGGGAAGTTCTCTGCCAGCATCCGGAATTGCCGCTCGTTTTCCTTTATCTCGTGAATGTCGCGCCCAATGGCAAGTACCGATACCACTGTACCTTCCGCGTCGAATTCCGGCACAAACCGCATGTGTCCCCAATGCATCTCGCCCCTGGCTGTTCGGAAGGGTATTTCAGCGACACACTCAGCGCCGGTATCAATCACTTGCTTTAGTTTATCGATATAAACCTGCGGGGCAAAAATCGGGGACCGATCTGCCGGTGTCTTGCCCAGCACGTCTTTCGGTTTGCCACCGAAGAGCTTCTGTATGGCCGGATTAACATAAATGCGCCGGAATTCGCGGTCGTAGCGCGCAATGAAATCGGGTGAATTTTCAACCAGGGCGCGGAAAAGCTCTTCGCTTAACCGCAAGTCGCGATACGACAGCAGGCTGGTCAAGCCGTCGGCCAGCCTTCTGCCAATTTCTTCGAAAAGGCGACGCTCCATCTCGCTCCACTGGCGGTCGTGTGAACACTGCACCATCGCAAAGCCCCAGGGCTTGCCGATCTTCGGATAGATGGCAGTCACCATCCCTGATTTGTCTCCATAGGGACGACTTTCGGCAGGCAAAGGAAAATCAGCTCCGGGGCCAAATGTATACGGGTGTCCGCTTTGCAACGCCACGCGCAGCATCTGCGCCAGTTCCGGCGACATGGGCATTTCTACCCCCTGTGCAGACACACCGGGGCAGTTGGGCCTGTAGCGCTCCATCGGCGCCCTCCAGGTGGCGGCCTCCGGATCGCAGGGATCCAGCAGGGAGGCACGATCACAACCGAAGATTTCGAGCACTTCGTCAAGCACATCGCTCATCATCGTATCCAGATCACTGGTCGCCTGAATGGCGCGGTTGATTCGGTCCATGCTGGCGAGAAAATGCAATAGCGTTTCTTCTTTGTATTTCATAACCGCTCCTTATCTACTTCGGATAGCATCATTTCCAACCGTCCGGTAAAGGAGAACTGCAGGATGTCATCGATGAGTTGCCCCATGTTGGTTGTATTGGTATGCACCTTGTCGATCAAGCGTTTGCCTTCTTCGTCCAGTTTTTGGACGTAGTCTTCCAGCAGGATCTGAGAAAAACCATCGATGGCGCGAAGCGGGGTACGCAGGTCGTGTGAAGCGGAATACAAAAAGTTTTCGTGTTCCTGATTCGCCAACTCTGGTTGAGCAGTGCATCTGATATTGCGCTGTTCGAATTCAGCGTTTAAACGGTGAATTTCCGCTTTCGCTTGTTTGTGTTCGGCGATGTCCTCTGAAACACCCGGTAGATTAAGAGGCATTCCGTCGTCGGCGTATATAGGGATTTTTATGGTATGCCGCATGCTATGACATATGTGTCGGGTACTGATCGGATCTTCAGATATATAAAGCGATTCCTTGTTCTCGATAATTTCCCGATCCCTGGAGGTGAAATAATCCGACTGTTCGTGCGGGAAAATATCATGGTCTATTTTGTCCGGTAACTCGTCCGGCGAATAGCCGAGTGACTTTTCTCCTGCTTTATTGAATTTCATGAACTTGAGCGTACTGGCATCTTTAACGAACAACATATTGGGAATATATTCCAGTTCGCGTCTGAATCGGGAAACTTCGTTTCTTGAAGTCACATCAGCTTTAGTTATTTTGAGTACAACCGATTTTATACTCCGGGGTCGATGAGCGCAAAAGACCTGTGAGGAGTCACTTTCAGCAAGAATTTCTATGATTTCGTAATCTTTGATCCTGATATTCATTTCATATTCCTATCTGGTGAAGCGGTATCATTGTTATGAATTTGATACTGGTTTATCCTCTCCTGTAGAATGAGGTAATGAAAAATAGAAAGTCGCTCCTTCGTTGACTTTGCCCTCTGCCCATACCCGACCGCCATGACGATTGATAATGCGCTGTACTGTAGCAAGGCCGATTCCACTCCCTTCGAACTCTTCCTCGGAGTGCAATCGTTGAAAGACACCAAAAAGCTTGCCTGCATACTGCATATCATAACCAACACCATTATCCGCAACTGCAAAGATGATTTCATCATTTTCCTCGCGAACGCTGACTTCGATCCGTGCTACCTCTCTAGATCGGGTATACTTTATGGCATTCTCCAGAAGGTTGGACCAGACCTGACGGAGGAGGGCAAAATCACCGCGTACATAAGGTAGATTTTCAATGATCCATTCGATGTTTCGCCCGGCATAGCTCTCCTTTAATTGCGTCAGCACTTCCTGAAGGGCCTGATTCATGTTCATGTTTTCCTTGCGCATCTCAGTTCGCCCGGTTCGGGAAAACTGTAAGAGTTCATCAATCAGAACTCCCATTCGACGGGCGGAACCGGCTATGGTATCAGCATAGTGCATTCCTTTCTCGTCCAGGCTATCGCGGTAGCGTGAAACCAGCAGATCCACATACCCGTCAATATGGCGGAGTGGCGCACGAAGATCATGGGAAATGGAATAGGCGAACGCCTCCAGCTCTTTATTAGCCACTACCAGTTGTGCAGTGCGGTCAGCGACCCGTTGTTCCAGTTCCTGATTGAGCTTATAGATTTCTTCTTGCGCTTGTTTTAGATTGGTGATATCAATAAATGTCACGATCACTTGCTTTATTTTATTTTCACTGTCCCTGACCGGATCAGCATTCACTAAAACCCAGGCATTATCATTCGTGCAAGGGCGATGAACTCCAACAACATAATTTCTGAGTTCACTGCGGGAGGAGAATACCCTGTTTACCGGATATTCTTCATTTGGCATGATTGTTTTATTCTCCCTGAAAAAATGCCAATAGGGATCAACTAGCGATTTACCCAGTAACTGATTTTCAGTAAGTCCAAGCAATTCCTGCGCTTTTTGATTACAGGTCATTATACGTCCATCTGAGCCATGGACGACAACAGCAGCCTGAATCTTCTGAATTAATGTACGATACTTCTCTTCGCTTTCACGCAGAGCTTCCTCTACCAGTCTGCGTTCAGCAAGCTCCTTTTCCAGCTGTATGTTTGTTTGACTTAGTTCTGATGTTTGTTCTTCAACTAATATCTGAAGATGATTTTTCTGATCTAAGAGTAAATTCTCCTGATCTACTTTTTCAATAAGTATTGCCAGAAGTTGAGTTGCATTATATATCAATTTCGCAATGGTTGGATCCGTCTGGTTAGTGGACGCATAAGAAATAAAACCATAATTATTATTTCGAGTGCATACCTCCAGAATGGCATTAGATCCGATGGGTTTTTCAGTAAACCATGCAAAGGAATATCCCCGGAATATATCATTCATACTTTCCATAAAAAGCTGAACAACCCTCTCTTTATTGCTTAATTGCGATAAAGTGGTTGTCAGAAGGAATAATTCCTGTGCATGGTTTGTCATCGATCATCTTCCTCTATCCAAAAACTGAGGAGCATTTTTTTTCAGCCATATGTCTGGCTCTTCGTAATAGGGATTCGCAACAATCACTCCACCATTTATAGTGTAAGGATGTGTGCGAAGGACATTCATTACCGTATCGCCTGATATTTTTGATACATTGTATAAACAAAGACTGATTACAGTTCTATCTTTTACAAAATAATTCAATCGGGACTCATAGGCAAATAGATGCTCTACTCCCTGAATGGCCTGCAATGCCCATGCCATTTCGGCAACTGCGCGCAGGTTGTTTTTTCCATCAGCCTGGGTAAAATCAAAATACCCATTGACTGCTTTGTCCATGTACCACGGATCAAAAACGCCTTCCGGATAGTATAATTCCCTGGCTTCTTTCACATCCATTCGCCCAGGGTTTTCTTTGCTTGCTGAACAGGCAGGGCATTCGCTATGAAGGGTATGCCAGAAATGCTCTTCTGTCTGCTCGCTGTGAATAAATATCTGCTTATCATTGGCTGCGCAACCTTCCCCTAGATATCCGAAAATAATCTCGTCGCGCTCTTTCTCCGTTTCATAGAGACCACAAATATGGGTTCCCCAGTTGCAGGAATAGTCTCCAATACCAAGTTTTAATTCTTCCAATTCCGATGTTTTAATGTGCATAATTCATTCTCCAGTTCTATTGTAATAATTAAACAACACATATCGCAATCATTTAAAGAGTATTTAGGCAGGGCCGCCCACTTCACAGCCACAGAAAATCAAGTCGTTGACGTGCATTCTCATTTGTATATACCTGCCGGCAACGAAAAATAGAAAGTAGCGCCTTCGTCGACCTTCGCCTCAGCCCACACCCGGCCGCCATGACGATTGATAATTCGCTTCACTGTGGCAAGACCGATTCCACTTCCCTCAAACTCCTCCTCGGAATGCAATCGTTGAAAGACTCCAAAGAGCTTTCCTGCATACTGCATATCAAAACCAACACCGTTATCCTTAACCGAGAAGATGATTTCCTCATTTTCTATACAGGTGCTGACCTCGATCTGTGCTACTTCCCTGGGCCGCGTATACTTTATGGCATTCTCCAGAAGATTGGCCCAGACCTGGCGGAGCAGAGCAAAATCGCCTCGCACAAAAGGTAACTCTCCGATGATCCATTCTATGTTACGCCCGGCATAGCTCTCCTTTAATTGCATCAGCACCTCCCCTAGCACCTGAGTCATATTAAGGTTGTCCTGATGCAACTCTGCTCGCCCGGTTCGAGAGAACTGCAACAGGTCATCAATAAGGATGCCCATCTGTCGAGCGGAGCTGGATATAGTGTTTACATAGTGCTGACCCTTTTCGTCCAGACTGTCACCATATCGTGAGACAAGCAGATCCACATATCCGTCAATATGCCGCAATGGCGCGCGAAGATCGTGAGAGACGGAATAAGCGAATGCTTCAAGCTCTTTATTGGCCACTTTTAGTTGTGCCGTTCGCTCAGCAACACGTTGTTCGAGTTCTTCATTGAGCGTCAAAATCTTTTCCTGAACCTGCTTTCGTTCGGTGATATCCTGATGCGTTCCAACTCTTTTTATTTCGTTTCCATCTTCATCGAAGACACTAAACCATCGATTGTGAATCCATCGAATTTCCCCATCCGGTCGAATGATTCGAAACTCCTGTTCAAATTGGTTCGGACCGATAGAAGACCTATGCATGTCCTCAAGAACTCCAGGTAAATCTTCGGGATGAATCCACTGTAATGCCAGTTCTCTTGTTGGCTTCTGTACTTCTCGTCCCAGAATTCTGAAAAATTCATCGGACCAGTAAAGTTCGCCGGTTATTAGATCCGCCCACCAGTTACTAATATGCGCTATACGCTGTGCTTCGATAAGCTGGTTTTGTTTTTCCTGCAATTCTTGCTCTGCCCTTTTTCGATCATTATTCAATCGAATACGATCAAACGTAACAGCAAGATGACTGGCCATGGCATTCAAATATTCCTGTTCCGAAGTTGACGGGATGAGAATCCCTTCGTCCCCAAAAGTACCTGTTCCTATACTGCCGAGTAGACGATCTGATAGTATTATTGGAACGTTGATAATTGTCCTGTTGCCCATTTCCCTTACAATTTCTTTATTAACTCGATCATCCGTTTGCGCATCTTCTACGATTACAATTCTCTTCCCGAAAACTATTTCCTCCATCATTTTGTCTCCGGTTACGGGTATTGTTGCTGTCCCTTCTTCTGACATAATGTAATCTGATTCAGGACAACCTGCAAACAGTGCGTGAGCGAATTGTTTGTCTTCCGTAACTAAATAGGCCCACAGATTTTTATAATCCAGGATCTCTCTCATTTCTTCCTGTGCGACGCCAAGGGCTTCGGAATAGAATTCGGTCTGTTCAAGTCTTCTTGAAAGTCGTAAAAGAGATTGTGATTTTTTTTCCTGGTCCTGTAGTTTTTGTTCAACAATTACCTGTTGTGTAATATCGTGTACAGTTCCTATGGAACGCGATGGCGTTCCATCCTCAGCATAATAGGTTTCGCATTTCTCATTAACATATTTAATTCTTCCATTATCCATCTGCAATCGATGGACAATATTATAAGGAATTCTGTTTTGAACAGATTCAGTGTAAGCAGTATTCACCATCTCGCGATCTTCGGGGTGGATGGCGTTGAGAAATGCCTCATAGGATGCGCCAAATTTTTTCGAGTCGATCTCAAAGATTCGGTAGATCTCATCAGACCATGTCAATACGTTATTGACCAGATCCAGGTTCCAGTTGCCCAGGTGGGCCATACGCTGCGCTTCGGCCAGTCCATTTTCGCTACGTCGCAATTCTTCTTCGGCTTGCTTGCGTTCTGTAATATCAAGACCAAAGGCCCAGTTTTGAACACCAGTAGAAATATATTCCCATTGAATGTTTTTCAGGGTGCCATCTTTGCAGGTGACTATCGTCTCCATGGGTTCAATTTGCGAACTACTCTCAATGGCACGTCCCACCTTTTGTTGCCATTCTTCTTCTATTTGTTTTCGGTATGTTTCATCAGGATAGGCAAGGGGCCACCACTCGCCTACTGTAGGCACCTCGTCCAGTGTATATCCGAACAACCGGGTGAAAGTTGGATTCATATAGTCAGCTTTTTGTTCATTGCCCGATGACATATATATAGCCAGTGGTGAAGTATCCGTCATTGTCTTAAATTTCTTTTCACTCTCCCGGAGTTTTTCTTCAGCAAACTTGCGCTCCGTTATGTCCATCACAACGCCCCGGATTCTGACAGGGTTTCCGTTTGTATCACGTACCAGCTCTCCGCGCGTCCACATCCACCGCCTGCTGTCATCCTCCCGAACGGACTCCAGTTCAATCTCGTAGGGAATACCGGTTTTCGTCGTTTGAGCAATAGAGCTGCTCAATTTTTTCCAGCTTTCCGGAGTGAATAGTTTCATGGATTCTGTGTAAAGCGGTGGCGATAACGCCGGTTCCAGACCGTAAATATTATAAAGCACTTCCGACCAGAATACCTCATTCGTTGCCAGATCTATATACCAGGTGCCCAGGTGGGCGATGCGCTGTGCCTCCTTCAGCGCTTTTTCGCTTG
>JBNKQE010000192.1:0-9145 GCA_050295715.1 Leptospirales bacterium | reverse complement strand
GTCTCTGCTTGTTATGGGAACAATGACTGCCTGTATGGAATCAAATCCATTAAAGTAATAGGTTGTGCTGATTGCATCGGCGCCCGGGACATCTTCAATATCCTGTAAGAATATTCCCACAGGTGTAATAAGGTCCAGCGGGTTTAGCAGTCGACCCTGACCCCAGCTTATAGCCTGACGCCCAACCGTGATATCCCACTTCATTGTTCTGTAGGCAAAATAGAGCCTGTGAACATCATTTTTAAGGGTGTAGTCGTCATAGCTGTGAACACGTTCCAGAGAAAGAAGTCGGTTACGCGGATATGTTTCGTAAAGAAAGGGAAAAAGAGGCGAATTCATATGATTTGAAAAAATGAAATCACCATTGGCGGAAGCTTCCATGCGAAATGGACCGGACTCACCCTCCATATCAAGTCTTACTCTTGAGTTGGAAGTTATGTCATCGGTCCGATGTTTGAGACTTACTTTTCTCTTGTAAAGATCCACTCCCTGGCGAAGAAATCCGCCCCAGCGAATTGCATAACCATCCTGACTGTCAGACGATCCACCTCCGTCGAATTCCGAGAAATCCTCTATAGGAATATCATCCGGATTATCGGGAGTATCACTGACGTTTTGACTGTACAGACTGCCGCTTCCTATTAACAGGAAACCTATGATAAGAGTGGCATGTCTGAACGATTTATTCATTGCATTCACCTCGTTTCAGGCTACTTTTCTGTCACCGCTGATTTTTCCGTCTTCCAGTGATATCAATCGGGAGGCCCTTTTCATCACTCTTTCGTCATGTGTACTGAATAGAAATGTTGTTTCGGTTTTCTTACACATTTCGTTCATGATATCAAGAAGGTGCTCCGCGTTTTCACCGTCCAGGTTTGCCGTTGGTTCATCGGCGAGAACAACACCCGGTTTTGAAATGAGCGCTCTGGCAACAGCCACGCGTTGTTGCTGTCCCCCTGAAAGCTGCGAAGGAAAACGATCGAGCAGGTCATCCATGCGCATCTCGTGAAAAAGTTCGGCTACTCTCGATTTTCTCTCGCTTGCAGGGACTCCTTGAAGGAGCAGGATATAGTCCACATTTTCATAAGCCGTAAGTACCGGAATCAGGTTATAAGCCTGAAAAACGAATCCAATATGATTGAGTCGGAAGTCCGATAACTCATTGTCCTTCAGTTTCCCGATGTCGTTTCCGCCGAGTAACACACTGCCCGATGTCGGTTTATCGAGAGCTCCTATACAGTTGAGAAGAGTGCTTTTTCCCGATCCGGAGGGGCCCACAAGGGATGCGAACTCTCCTTTTTCAAGCGTAAAGGAGACGCCTGCGAGAGCATGGACGGTAAACTCGCCCTGCTGAAAGTCTCTGGTAATGTCTGTAACTTCTATGACGTTCATCTTTTTACCTCAACGATTTTGTATTGCCTTTATGGGATTGGTTTTCGATGCCTTCCAGGCCGGATAAAATCCGGCGATCATACTTACACTGAATGCCAGGATAAATGCCGTCAGGATATCATCCAGTGTAAGATAGGGATATATAATACTGTTTATATTCCCAAGCATATCCATAGCTTCAGCAAAAAGCCCCAGAGAGATTCCGCTGAATCCTAATATAAGGACGAATGTTCCTCCAACAATAAAACCGACACCTGAACCCAGAACGGATAAAACGAAGCTTTCTACAAGAATACCGAGAATAATTACAGATGTTCGTGCTCCGATGGCCTTCTGTATGCCAATTTCTCGCACCCTTTCAAATACAGACATCAGCACAGAGTTCAGCAGTGTGAGAGCAAATCCTGTCATCAGGATGAAATAGAATATCCCCATAAACTGATCGGACATCTCCAGTATGGTTCTTAGTTCGGCTTGAAGCTGCATAAACGTTAAGACATCGGGAGCAGAGCTGTCGCTGTTCGAAAATAGTGCCCTGATTTTTTGTGCAACTATATCCAGATCCTCTCTGTTCTTGCCGTGAAAAACGAAACTGCTGATATAATTATGTTCCGGATCATACATTTGTGAGAGCTGGCTTTGTTTCAGTATGACTGTATACTTATTTATGGGACCGACGGGAGAACGAAAGATCCCCTGTATTTCAGCCTGTACGGAACTCGTCTGTCCGTCTTTATCACCGGTGGAAAGAATGACCCGGTCTCCCACTTCCACCTCCATTTTCTGCGCTGCCTCATATCCAATGAGACACTCAATCCTTTCGCCATCGCCGGAAGCCTTATTCTCCTCTGTCAGATACTCACCCTGAACGATCCATTTATCAAAAGAACTCACCCCTGGTTCCGTTTTTGGATCGATACCCATCAATAAAACACCACGGCTGAATGACCCCAGACGAAGCATTCCCTCTCTTTCAAGCCTTATGGAGTAGTGATACCCGTCAATGTCACCGAGACTATCCAGAGACTTTTTAATCTCTTCCGGATTGTCAAATCGCATATCGTTTTTTCTGAGTCTGTCATACCCGGTAGGTCTGACCTGAATATGACCGAGTCCCGTATCTATCGCTCCTGTAAGCATGGCATCAAAAAGTCCATTCACCCAGCCCATCATAATGGTAACGCCAAGCATCCCCACAAGGGCCGTTGCCATGACAAGGTAGGATCGCTTTTTTTGACGCCAGATATTTCTCCAGGCCATGGCGAAGTAAAGATGTATGAATTTCATTTGATTCACTGACGTATTCCTCCCTATCCATACCTATAGCGTTGCAATGATTTCCGCCGGTTTCAGTTTGCGTATTCTGCGTGCCCCGAGATAGGAAAATATTAAAGAGGGAATTGCAAGAGCAGCAATTGCAATATAGGTCTCGGTGAAGTCGAGTATGGGTCTGATGGCGACAACCGATCCGTAATCGACTGCCATATCAGCGTAATCTCCGGTCAAAACAATGGGATTAAGCTGAAAATATAATGAGAGGGCGGCTCCCATAAGAATTCCAATTACGATTCCCATCCCCAGCAGTAAACTGACTTCAATCAAAACCATCTTGAGAATTATATTGTTGCGTGTGCCAATTGCCATGAGAATTCCAAACTCTCTGTTTCTCTCATGTATAGATAATTCTACTGTTGTCAAAATTCCAAATGCCATTACGAGAAGTAAGATAACAATGATGACTTCATTTCCAAACTGATCCATTATCAGATACTGTACCAGATCCTGGTTGAGCTCCTCCCAGTTCATTACTACAGGATCGTAGTTAAAAGAATCTTCAGGGGCATCTGCTGTAACGGGGGCAGGGAATAACTCCTTTAATTTACGGGCCAGATCCAGACTCTCGGTGGGATTATCGGCAGGCAGGGCAAGGGATGTATATCTTTCAAATTCTGAGCCGGAACCGGGGGCAAACAATACACGTCCTGCTTCCAGGTTTAACAAAACCGTGCTGCTATCAATGGTAGTATTATCGGCCCGGATGATCCCCTCAATACGCGTAAGGATAGCTCCTACAGAACCATCAAACTGGGATGTCACAAGTGTAAGCTCATCGCCGACTTTAAGATTCAGAAATTCCGCCAGCTTATACCCAATGATCGCCGCGTAGACTGGAATTTCGCGATTTTCATCAATCCTCTTATACCCGACAATGGAATCCTCGGATAGATAGGTTCCCGATTTGACCTTTTTATGGATGTTTGTAATTTTCATCTCTCGTGCCGGGTCGAAGGTTCTGGCAATTACAAATCGCGACTCGGAACCATGGCTGGCAAGGGCGCCTGATTCGATTCTCGGAGAAAATGTTTTAATTCCCGCCCGGTTTAATTTGTTTTGAAGTTCATCGGTGAAATCAAGCGCTCTTTCCAGGCGTCTGCCACTTTCAAGCCAGCCGTAGGCTGTTATTTGAATGTAACCGGTCCCGAGTCCTATCGCATGTTCCACCATATCACGGTGAGTTCCGTAGGTGAAATAACGGGTTGTCGATGTCAGGAATGCCGCAAATATAATAGAAGAGAGTGTAATTATTGTGCGTCTTTTATTCCTGAGTAAATTGCGATAGGACATTCTTAACATGACTATCTCCTCAAATTCGCCTTACTGAAAATGCCAGCTGGAATGGCCATGTCGAATTTAATGTTCAGAAACATCATTGCTGTGGTGGAAACGGTTCGATCATTTTCAATTGTATACATTATGTATTTAGTTGGAATTATTCGATTGTCAACACGCCTGTAATCCTGGAATACCATCCGCTTTTTCAAACGATCTTTGTGATCAAAGAACTCCTGCTTTGTGGGGAGATACCCGTTCTTTTTTACATCCACCACAATTCGTGACCACACAACAGCTGCTGTGGGTAATGGCCGCAGTTCAATACGATAGATAGAATTATCCGTCGAAGTGAGAAATTTATGGGTGTAGTCATCAGACAGGGTGGACGTTCGCATCAAATCATCATTTGTAAAATCGGATCCCATCCAGGAGTCCTGCATCAAGGAGCCTTCGATTTTAATCTCTTTACCAATGCTTGGAATATACTGCCAGAGGTTGTTCTTATCTTTTAGAAAAGTTACTCCCTGGTCTCTTTTGGGTTTGAGAATTTTAATAAAGGACTTATCTTTTTTGGAATCATCCCAGGACTCGACGGTAAGAGATCTCTTAAAACGGGGACGTTCTATCTGAATCTCTAATTTTGAATGAAATGTGTCCCCGTAGATACGGTTTTCCATCTTATCAATGACTTCTCTGGCTGTCGGTTCAGCACCGAAAACAGGAATAAGTGATGTAAAAAAAGAGAGTATCATAATCGAAGGCATAAATCTCATTTTGCAGACTCCTGTGTTTAGTCTGTTCAGAAAAAACTGAACAGATCTTAGCATAAATATAAGACGAGGTAAACTAACATTTCTCTAAATAATGCGGAAAAAATTTTAGTGTGCTGTTTGTGGTTAGCAGGCTCCAGTTTCACCCTCCAGCCCTGCTCCGTTAGACTCTAAAAAAAGCGTGAAGATAATTGTTATATGAAAAGCAGGACTGTCATTTTTGAAGTTACTGTTGAACCGGTGACTGACATGCCTGATTGATGAGAGTAGAGCCATTATTGTAAGGAATAATTTTCAATGAACACAATGAAATCAGAAAAGGAGATTGGTCTTGATATATAGTATCCCTGTATCTCGGTGCAGCCGATCTTTTGTAGAATATTGAGTTGTTCTTTGTTCTCAACACCTTCTGCAATAGTTGACATTTTCATTTTTTGAGACATGGCAACTATGGCGGCAACAATACCATCTTCGTCCTGGTTGTTATCGAGACGGCCGATAAAACTTTTATCGATCTTGAGTGAATCAAATTTTAACCTGGACAGGTAGGAGAGTGAGGAATAACCCGTGCCAAAATCATCAAGAGCGAAACTGATCCCTGAATCCGATAGTTTCTTTAACATAATTCCCGGATGATTCTTGAAATTGATGAGAGATGACTCGGTAATCTCCAGTTCCAGTTCTCCATCATCCAATCCATAATTCTTCTTTAAATCCAGAATCTGCCGGGGAAAATCAGGCTCCAGCAATTGACGGGATGAGATATTTACTGAAACCTGAAGCGATTTTCCAATTCTCTTTTTCAGGTCCGATAGATCTCTGCAGGCTCTTTCTGCTATTTTCTGTCCAATATTTATAATAAGATCTGTTTTTTCTGCAACAGGAATAAAGACATCTGGCATTATGATTCCTCTGTCAGGATGAATCCATCTGGCCAGAGCTTCCATCCCCGTGATCTGTCCCGTTTTTAAATCAAGTTTGGGCTGGTAAAATGGTACTATTGCATTCTTCTCAAGAGCAACTGTCAGTTCTGATTCGATAATCAGTCTTTCGCGTGTTGCTTCGTTCATGCCGGGAGTATAAAATAGATACCTTTCTCCTCCTTCGCGTTTTGCGTTGTTTAATGCCGTAGAAGCATTGGTTATAAGAGTATCAGATGTGTGCCCGTCCGCCGGGTAGATCGCAACACCGACGGAAACAGATGGGCGAATTTCAATATCTTCGATAATTTCCGGATGGGAGCATGCTTTGATAATTGCCAGAGCACTTCGTAATGCATCAAGATCGGGATTCGGGCTGGTCAATAATATAGCGAATTCATCACCACCCCATCTTACAACCGTATCTTCATTGTTGCGAAGTGCGACAATTTTATTTGATAGCGCCTTGATAAGCAGATCCCCGGAAGAGTAACCGAGACTTTCATTGACACGTTTTATACGATCAAGTCCGATCATAAATATAATTGGTTGCGGCCCCCCCTGCGAAGCACTTCTTATCGCCTGCTCCAGTCTGTCCCGGAAGACAATCGAGTTGGGAAGGCCTGTAAGAATATCAATATTTTGAATGTGCTGATCCTTGCTCTGCGGTGTATTGATTTCAGTCATGTCATGAAAAATGGATATAAATTTTGCAATATTCCCTCCTTTATTATGAACGGCAAGAAGAGTGGTTTTTTGAAGATAAGCGTGCCCTGATTTTTTTCGGTTCCACAATTCGCCTTCCCAGATACCGTTTTCAGTCAATGTATTCCACATGTCTGCATAGAACTTCTTATCGTGAGCGTTACTTTTAAGAATGGTTGTTTTTTTACCCAGGGACTCAGCTTTTGAGTAACCGGTAATTATTGAGTAGGCCGGATTTACATATTCAATTTCTGTACGGGCATTTGATATTATTATACCTTCCACTGAATTGTTAAGAATGCGGTATACAAGATCCAGATGCTCTTCCCATGACTGAAAATCCGTTATATCCTGGACAGTGCCGATCATTCGGATTGGGTTGCCGTCATGATCGTATTCCACATCTCCCAGTTCCTGGATGAGACGCTCTTCGCCGCCTGGTTTAATAACTCTGTGTCTAACATGATAGGTTGTTTTATCGGTGAGTGCATGATTTACTTTTTCTTGCACAATCTGTCTATCATCGGGGTGTACACTCTCCAGAAAAGCATCATACGTAGCGCCAAATTGATTTTTATTTAATCCAAAAATGTTATAAATTTCATCCGACCACCACAATGTGTTCTTTACAATATTCCAGTCCCAGTTGCCAATGTGAGCTATATGTTGTGCGCGTGAAAGGCTTTCATAAGCATTGCGAAGAATCAATTCGCTCCGGATTGTCTCAGTCGAGGTATGTAAAGTAATAAAGCGCATTTCGTCATGCTTTGTTAGATAAAAACAAACAGGTGACGCCGGGATATCCTTACCTGACATTGTCGCATCAAACAAAATGCGGTTACCGTCAGAAGGCTGGATAGAATTTGATTTCGTTATATTTGTAAAAAAGTTCCGAAAAAGAGAACCCTGAATTTGTTCCTGATTTGATCCCATCAATTCACAGGCAAACTGGTTTGCGAAAATGATTTGAGCATTTTGATCGGGGAGGAGATCTCCTTTCGTTGAATCTTCAACAAGAATTAAAGCATCCGGAATAAGGTTCAGTATTTCATAATCTATTTTTGTGATTTTATAGTGCATGTAATACTTTTTCCCGGATAAGTCCTAATTTATTTTTATTCCAGGTTCGGGATTGGTTGTCTGAATTAATTGTAAGGGAAAATCAAAGACAACAATATCCGATTATTTTATAAACCCGTTCTTAAAAGAAAGTGAAAAAATGTGTTCAACGAAAAAATAATTTACCGGAGATAATCAAGAATCTGTCAAATTCCTGCGTAAGCAGCACCGATGACTCCGGCAGAATCACCCAGCTGATTTTTCAATACAGGTGTCTTTAAATTCTTATGAAATGCGTATCTGTGTATGGATTCAAGGCCTATAGTATACAATTCATCAATATTGGACAATCCACCGCCCAGGACAATCACATCAGGATCCATCGTGGAGATGATTCCGCCAACGGCGCGTCCGTAGCTCTCGATAAACTCATTGAATATGGATAGTGAAGACGCAACACCGTTACGGGCTTCCCGGACAATATCTTCCATAATCTTTTTCTCATTGAATTTCGCGAAATAGTGTCGTTCCACTCCCGAACCGCTTATCAATGTTTCAACACATCCCCGGTTACCACAGTAGCAGTCAATACCGTCCGGGTCAATACTGAAGTGACCCCATTCGCCGGCTATTCCATGCGGCCCCTTTCTGATTTGATTTTTCCAGACAATTCCGCCTCCGCATCCGGTACCCATTATGATGCCGAATACCATATCATAACCTCTGGCTGCACCGAGGGAAGCTTCTGCCATAACAAAACAATTTGCATCATTTTCCACTGCAATTGGGGCACCAAGTCTCTGTTCCAGATCACTACCGAGGGGATTACCTATGAGGACAGTTGTATTGGCATTTATAACCAGTCCCGTGGTGGAGTCTATTATTCCGGGTATGCCAATTCCAAGGCGATGATCCGTGCTGGATTCCGGTAGATTCTGTCGCGCTTCGCTTATCAGCGTTACAATATTATTGAGAATGGCGCTGTAGCCTTCTCTGGCAGGAGTTGGGGTTCTTTTACGAAAAACTTCTTCACCCGCGGGGGAGAGAAGTATGACTTCCGTTTTCGTCCCCCCCAGATCAGTACCTATGCGATAAACTTCATCAACACTCATAATTCAATTATGCTCCAGGTTCAGGAGGAACAGGATTAACTCCCCAGATTTCAGTGGCATACTGGTGAATAGTTCTGTCTGTAGTGAATTTGCCGCTTCTTGCAGTGTTAAGAATGGATTTTCTATTCCAGAGCGGACGATTTGTAAATTCTTTGGAAACATGTGCCTGGACCTTTATGTAATCCGCATAGTCAGCAAGCAGATAGTACTGGTCGCCTTTATAGGTGAGTAGATCGAATATCTCCTGGAAAAGACCCGGATCGCCCATATTGAAGAAATTTCCTTTAATGGCATCCAGTATCTTGCGAATTTCAGCATTGGAATTATAAATTTTCAGTGGATTGTAATCATTTTTTTCAAGTTTCTGAATCTCATCTACTGTATTGCCAAAGATATAGATGTTCTCGTCACCCACTTCCTCTTTGATTTCAACATTTGCGCCATCCAGTGTTCCGATTGTAAGGGCACCATTCAACATGAACTTCATATTGCCAGTTCCCGAAGCTTCGGTCCCTGCTGTCGAAATCTGTTCAGACAGGTCTGCAGCCGGGAAGATCTTTTCGCCCAGTGATAC
>JBNKQE010000191.1:0-9157 GCA_050295715.1 Leptospirales bacterium | reverse complement strand
GATGTTTGATCTGCCAGTTTTGAAACTTCGCCCCCCACAACAGCAAACCCTCTACCCGCTTCACCTGCACGAGCAGCCTCAATAGATGCATTCAGTGAAAGCAAGTTTGTTTTATCCGAGATTTCATTGATTATCTCAACTATACCGGTCATTCGACTGGAGTGCTCAGTGATTCGTTCCATACTTGCATTGAGATGTTGCAGACTTGTATCTCCTACTTTGGTGTTCGACGCGATTTTCCCGGTTAATTCACTGGCACCTTCCACATCCTTTTCAGAACTCTGTATAAGATCCGATAACTGTGAAATTTTAAGAAGAATATTTTCCTGTGCATGATTTTGTTCTTCAGAATTCCTGACAGTACTGTCACTGCCGGCGCTGGCCTCTTCCATACTGGCGGAAATTTCTTCTACGGAAGCTGATTCATCCATTGCACTTTTTGAAAGGGTAACAGAATACTCATTCAACTGGCTGGAGGCACTTTGCATTGTCCTGGATACTGAAATGATGCTGCTTATAGTCTTCTGTGTCTTTTCAACAAATTTATTGAAATGAATAGCCATCACAGTTATTTCATCTTTGCCAACGACAGGAACTCTTGCTGTTAAATCACCGCTCCCTTCTGAAATTTCTTTCAGGTTATTCGTAATTTTTTTTACAGGCCTTACGATGCTCTGGATAATAAAATGAATGATAAGTCCAAGAATAATTGTCATGATTATATTTGAAGATATCAATAAATTTCGAAGGTATATAAAACGAGTATCAATATCTGTTCTTGTTTGTGTTTCAATATAGGCTACGAGTTCATCAAGTTCTTCTGTTGGTTTTCGATCTATACCGCGTACCATTGTGTCAATCGTTCGGTAAGCTAAAGGATCCGAGTTTGGTTTGTAATATTCCAGTGCCTTGTTATACGATTCGTAGAGTTGTCGATGTGACTTTCGAAGAGTTGATACTCTACCCTTCACTTCGGGGAATTCGTTCATAGAGTCTTCAATTTCATCAAATAATTTCAACAACTCATTGTGTGATTGATCAAATTGCTTTCGGTATTTATTGAAATCTTTTTCTTTGTGTCCTCTGATCAGAATGTTTTTCCACTCCTGCACCTGGATCTTAAATAGGACCTCTGCCATCCGGGCCTGATCCATACCGTCATGAAATTTATCCATTCGAATTCTATCATTTGCGATAATCTCCGAAACAATTACGTTAAATATAGCAAAGGTAATTATTATCAATACACCACCAACATAGAGGCGGGTTCCTATACTGAACCTTCTAAATATCGAATTATTCATCAAAAAATCCCTGCAATGATTATATCTTAAGATCAAATCTAATAACAAAATATCAATAGAATCGTTATCTAATACGTTTCAATAATTACGAATATTATTTTTGATTCTCACTCTAATTTGACCTCTGAACACCGTTATCTGTTCACAAAAAAGGAGAAAATCTATAGAAAAAGTATTAGAAAACTGTAAATGATACGTAATTGTAACACTTGAGGATTTGAACCGGATGCAGTCTTTGTTCCTTCAATACCCGGGGAGTCATCAGCATGTATAATATTCATTGAGCAAGCCGGGTTTTATCCCGCTTGAGCGGAAAATGTAAGAGTCCTGTTAACTATATCGGGAGCAGTAAATATGAAAATAATTACTGAATAAACGAAACATCCTGGATATTTGTTTAGTTAGCAGGTAAACATAGGAAGAGCCTGCAGGCCAGGCCTGTACATACTCGATCAAGTTGTGTTCATACAGTAAGATTGCACTCAGGATCTGTTGATTAAAGATTCACTCTGCGAACGTGGACACCCAATCACCTACCCAGTGTGTAACCGCGATTACCACAATTGCTATAAGAAGATGCTCGCCAATAATCTTCCATGGTTTTTCATTCTGTGCCTTTGCAATCATATAGCTAAGAATTGTAAGAATTGAAAAACCCCAGACAAGGCTAACAATTAAAGACATTAAAAGAGGGAGAAGCAGAACTGGAATAATGAAAGTCAGAGCAAAGATAAACTTCGCCAGGAAGGTGGCAATAGTAGAAATCCAGACCTCTGTGGTCGTATGAACATTTTCCGATTCCTCTGAAATATGAATTCCCAGGGCGTCAGAAAAGGCATCAGCAACGGCGATAGTCAACACACCACCCAGAACTACAAGCCTGGATCCAGTGCCGGAGTGCAGCCCAACCATCAATCCGAGAGTTGTTATAACTGCCGATGTAAGACCAAAAGTAATACCGGTTCGTAAAGAATCATTCATATATTTTCCCCATTCATGCCCACAGGCGATACATAAAAAAAGATATACTGCATGCGGTTCTAATAAAACATTGGACTCAATTTAAATTGAAAATTTAAAAAATTATCCATCAAGAATACCGATTTCCCGGATGCAAAGTTGCCCCTTATTCTATGAATTCGGATGGATTATTTAGCTGATGAAACAGACTCGGTCTCATTTTCGAAAAAGACTGTTCTGATGTCCTGATTTTTAATTTCACTCCCATTGCTCCCTGGTAATCTCTAATATTCAAGAGTTTGATTCCAGGCTCGTAACCATTTCGATTTTATCGGATTTTCATTATTTTTTCAAAATACCTTCAGCAGCACGAATTCCTGACGACCAGGCGCCGGTTATTCCACGACTTGTTCCAGCTCCATCTCCGATCATATATATATTTTTTTTTACCTGAAAATGGTTATCAAGAAATTCGGGACGATTGGCATAGGTTTTTATCTCAGGATAGTAAATAATTGTGGATGGATGTAGAACGCCCGGTACAATCGTATCGAGCATTTTCAAAGAACGCCAGAGATCTCGCATAATTTTTGCAGGAATGGCAAGGGAGACATCGGCCGGTAGAGATGAATTCAGTGTCGGCTTGAAATCGTAAAGATCTTCGTTAAATGTAGATCTTCTGGATCGCATACCCATTCGAAAATCCCCGATACGTTGCATCATAGGAGTTCCTCCCGATAACTGCATGGCCATCTGCCCAAGAATTGTCGCAAATTCATGTCCGCTAACCACCGGTTCAGTCAGTGTAATCGTTTTCAGGAGAGCGAAGTTAACAAGTCCGTTTGTGCTTTTACTGGCAGACAGTGAATGACCGTTAATAGAATAATAGCTATCATATTTTTCTCTTACAACTTTTGCTCTCCCTGAATTCGTACAAAATGTTCTCACACCTCCTGGAAAAATAAACTTGGGGTCATAATAATCCCTGACTATGGAATAGTTCTCTTCCTTAAGTTCCAGCCGAATCCCGATATCAACGATATTATCAAGGAAGGATACCTCCAGATCCCGCATAATTTCCTGCAGCCAGCCAAATGCAGCTCGTCCAGGAGCCAATATCAAGTCCTGAAATTCTATGGAGTGACCATTGGATTTTAGTTCCAATTGTCGATTTTTCAGGTCTACTTTATCCGCCTCGGTTTCAAGTGATACATCTACATTCAGTTTCTGCAATTCATCTATAAGCCTGTTAATCAAATGAACCGCTTTATCCGTACCGACATGGGCCTGTTGGATATCTATTAACCTTACACCGAGTCTCTCAGACCTTCGTTTATAAATATCAATATTCTCTTTTTTCTGGATTTTTGGTTTTAAATGACGTGCAACAATGTCAAGCAGTCTATTCGCTTCTTCTTGCTTCCAGAGTTCCACTTGAAATCCTACAGGAAATGTATAGTTTTGCTTGCAATCGTTTCGAAGTCCACCGGAGGATATACGGGCCTTATCAATCAAAAGTATCTTTCGATTGCTATTCTCCGCCAGATGAAATGCTGCGCCCAGTCCCGCCGGCCCAGAACCAACTATTATTACATCATATTTCTTCTTCATAACAAATACTTATTCCCTTCATCTGTAGGTTTAATATCGTAATTAACGGGATTTATTTACACGACTTTTTAATCTAAGAAGTCGTCCCAAAATCCTCCATGGTGTTTGGGACGACAGACGTGATTCGGAAGTAAAGCTCCCATATCGCTCATACCCTTGCTCAATTTCCAACGAAATTTCGCGGGTGGCAACACATTGTGTATTGCAAGAGGCTGTTTTCGGACTGACGCTAAAGATTCGCAATCAAATTCCTGAATTAACGGTAAAAACCATTTCCGACAAAAGAATAATGATGTATCTGTTTAAAATATTTTGCTGAATTAACGCATAAACCATACCAGTTCCACATACCTCAGAGAAAAATATAGTTTATTCAATAATTTTCTCGACCACTATTGCAAGCTCTAATTTCAAGCAGGAAAGGCTTCTATTTAAACTTTACATTGACACAAATACTACTCGATTTGAATGGTTGTATTATGAAGTTATTCCCCATTCAACTGACAGTCTCTCTCTCTCTGTTTTTCATAATTTTGCAGCCTGCACATGGAGAGGATTTTAACAAGGATGTTTTTTCGCCTCGTCCTTTTCTTAACAGTACTGATTATGTATCTCAGGATGAAGGAGTATCCGGGGATACATGGTTTCATCCCGGAGATTCAAAGCACTACTCTGGCATACGTCGTAAAATGCTACGTGCTCACCAGGTAACAGGACTGTTAACGTGGGGATTGTGGCTGGCAACGAACCTTGCCGGAGAAAAGGCCCTGGATTCATTAAAGCCGGAAACTGATCTTCCGGCAATGTTCTATCTGGCTCAGGATCCCACAAACAACCTACCCATGTACGGCGCGCTGAAATATAACAATCCGTCTTTATTATTACTGAGCAATGATCAGGCCTATATAAATCGTATGCTTCCAATGTATTACTTAATAACAGATAACGCAGAGTGGGAATCTGAAAATGGCAGTCAGCATAAGAGCCTGGCTGCGGCAACAATTGGCATGTATGCATTAACAGCCTCTCTCGGGCTTTTCTCTCCTCCTCGATTTGAAGAGACACATACGGAGGGAGTTGATAGTATTTTTCTTCATAAAGGTCTTGCACTGGTCCATCTGGCAGCCATGTTATCAATGGGGCCACTTGGAGAACAGATAGAGCATGGTGGTCCATCGGCAGCAAGAAAGATGCAAAATGCAGGCTGGGGTGGTTTTACAGCCCTGAGTGCTGCCATTGTGGTTGTTTATTTCTAACGACTGAAAATCGACCTTTTTACGTCATATTTAAAGATTCAAGGCCTCTGGCAAATTAAAAGTGGGTTCTTTTAGCAGGATAAAAAGATCATATACATCTTTTGTCTTCCATATACAAATTGGTATAACAAATTTATAAATAGAAGGGTAAAATGAACTATTTAAATCAAAGAATAATTTCAGTATTTGCAGTTGTCTTTCCATTGCTGCTATTTGTATCACTCCCGCTTATGGCGGAGTCAAAGTTAGTAAAAAAAGAGATTACATTTACGGCTTCGCATCCATTTAAGAAAATACCGGGAAATTGTAAGGAAATTACAGTAAAAAGCTTCAAGGTCAAT
Organism: Leptospirales bacterium; assembly: GCA_050295715.1. Lineage (GTDB taxonomy): Bacteria > Spirochaetota > Leptospiria > Leptospirales > Leptonemataceae > JBNKQE01. The sequence continues at coordinate 3,685 of JBNKQE010000191.1, read as the reverse complement.
CTAAGCGATAAGGGTATTACATTGCTTGAACCGGCTATTGTTGAGGTGCCCGTTACAGGTATGATTACTGGAAATTCCAATCGGGATTCTCACATGCTGGAAGTTCTTGAATATCCTGAGTTTAAATTCGTAGAAGGCAGAGTAAATTCAATCGTCTCTACGGATCAGGAAAATAAGTTTCTGATTAAAGGTACATTGAAAATTAAAGGCGTAGAAAAACCATTTGAATCAATGGCCCAATTGAATAAGAACGGAGGTTCAACAATACTGGTCGGTGATTTTAAGATTATGCTTCCAGACTACAATGTGGAACCGCCAGATTTACTATTAATTCGTGTGAATGACGAAGTATCCATTCACTATGAGTTTACCTTTCAATCCTGAAAAATTGAGGTATTCAGTGATTCTGTTTACGCTTATTGCGGACCGATCATTTGCTGTTGCGATGCAACCGGGAATTCACTGAATCTCAGTTTGCAGGATACTCTTTGGATTACTTCAAATTTAAAATCGATCAATATTCTTGATCATAGACCATGCTAGGTCATGCATGTTGTTCTTTCTTTTTGCAGTGGCTGCAAATTTTGCAGCCACAAAACCACTCTCACAGTCAATTTCCGGAAATTTTTCTTACATCTCTACATCAGCAAATTTACCTTCCAGGTCTATAATACAGAAACTGTATTTCTTCCCCGTTTTTTTGATTCAAACAGGGCCCGGTCAGCTCTGTCGATAAAATCATCAATTGTTTCATTCATATTGTAAGTCGTTACTCCGAAACTCGATGTTATCTGACCGACCGGGTTGAAGGGTAAGGCCGCAATAATTCTCTGTATTCTCCCGGCTATGAACCTGGCATCTTCCAGTGTTGTTCCTGGAGTTATTATGATGAACTCTTCCCCTCCCCAGCGGCCTATAGTATCCATCAGTCTTTTTTGCATCCTGAGAATTGCAGAGAACGATATCAAAATCTCATCTCCTATTATATGTCCGTAGGTATCGTTTATCTTCTTAAAAAAATCCAGATCAATAAAGATAATCGATAGCGGTTCCTTATAACGATTGCATCTCTCGGTTTCAATAGCCAGAACTTCATTGATCCGACGTCGATTGGCCAGACCGGTCAAACTGTCCATGAGAGATACTTCTTCGAGATATTTTATACCGGAAATATTTTCGCATACTATAGTGTAGCCCGGATCAATGCTGTAATTTGAATTCCATACTTCAAAGTGAGCATTTACCCATACATCGTGCCCTCTCTGTGTAATGAATTGCATTTCCATCTCGAAAGGTAATTTTCTACCGGGTAAAGAGTTAAGCATCTCTACGGTTTTATTAGCGGTGGAAGGATGTAAAAAATGATGTATTGAATTTTTGTACAATGATTCTGCATCAGTTTCCAGCAGACGACAGAAGCTGTCCGTTGTGTAATGTATACGAAAGCTCGAATCAATGCGAAATCCGGGGACATATCGATCAAGAACCTCAACGAGTTTCAACAATCTGTCTGAGTAACACTCCAGATCTCCGATTATTTCCTTTAGCTTTTTGTTCTCCTTATTAAGGTTCGCAAGCTGCATGAAAAACGAATCATCGTGAAATGAAAAACTATTACTCTTGATTTTATCTATCATGTAAAATCTCATATACCCAATTCGGATAATACCAGTGCATAATTACAGGGCATACCATACAAGGAGAATTATGACTCTTGATTACCTGCCCGGACCACATTATTATTCAAATTACTATAAACACCAATAAAAAGACAATTAAAATGTATAAAATTTTTACTTTCATTGTATACTGTGCAGAGCACAATATTCCCCTCTGCAATCTGTTTTTTTTCAGAGGGAATATATCGTATTATTTTTTACTTTCGGGCAGAGATATGAATTCTAACAGGTGCTGGATACCCTTCAATAGTTCTGTCAGGATTTTCCTTATCAATAAAATCTGAAAGTGGAGGCATATGTGAATAGGCTGTTTTTTGCTGTTCCTCTTCATAACGATGTACATCAATCAGGCTTGCCGTAGTAAAACCGCTTCGTCTCACAAAATTTATCAGTGCCTGGGGAGTGGGCAAAAACCATATACCATTGGCACCGGCATATTTACCGGAAGGGAAAAGGCATATGGAGTCCGGTTCTCCGGCCAGGTCAGCCCTTCTATCTTCCATAATTCTTACACGCTCTGAGATCTCGGAGTACTCTTTGCGAAGTAACCCCTGTCCGGGAAGACCCATTGATTCCAGTATAAGCTGCCCCCCGGGCTTTAGAGCTTTTCGACACATCTTAAGAACCTTAACAGGATCAGTATGATGATAGACTATCCCCATACACAGTATTATATCAAAGGTATTTTCGTAATCTGCAAGCCCCGTGTAACCTTCCCTCTTGTATTCAATGGGAATATCCGGATGCAAGGCTTTCAGAAATTCAAATGTCATATGAACAAGAGGAACCGGGTCAAATCCGATTATCTTTTCCGGTGAGGATTCCAGTATCCTGTACATGTAGTATCCATTATTTGCACCCACATCGGCAACGAGCTGTCCCTCCGGTGAATCGATATAACGACTGACCCTCTCCCATTTGGCTTCACTTTTCCAGGCTCCATCGACTCGATGACCGAATATTTCAAACGGACCTTTTCTCCATGGAACAAATCCCTGGAGATACTCTTTTAGCTTTTCATGTTCCGCTTCAGTTAATTCTTCTTTGCGTCCGATTACAATGACATCTCCGGACACATCCAGGTGATCTGTTTTGTGTAGTTTTGCAAATTCAATGGCTTCAGACCATATCTCTTTTTCATTGTTTTTTTTCATATATGACTGTTCCCGACTTCTATGTCCTTTAATATTCTTTTATAAGACTGGAATTACTAGCTACTGCATTTTCAGTAAGAATCCCGAAAGCCTGAAAAAAATTAAAATCTTAGCTTTATATTGCATGTCAAAAGATTAAAAATGAAATTAAATTCTCGAAAAATATCCGGTTCTATCTATTTTTATAAAAATTTAAGACTGACCCGATGGCGGTTATTCATATCATCTGTATTAAACTGACGGATTAACAGGAATCTTTATGAGGAAAAAAAGTGTGGGAATTACTGTTGTTATTATGTTTCATTTGAAACCGTTTTCTCGTGGGTAGCATTTTCTCGTTTTCCGGAAGAGTTTACCGGGGGACTCAAAGATGTAATGCAATTATTTCCTGGGATATTCCCTGTATTGGTATTTGCCTTTATTGCCGCCGGAATGAGGGGATGTGTCCTCCCGGAGGATTTACTTACCAGTCGTTTTATCAGTGAAAATTCAGGAATAAGGGGCACAATACCTGGACTGAACCGATTTCTTGTATTCGAGGTTCCGATATCTGACTGAAAATGGCTCTGATGAGAATGGCTGTAAGTTTGATTTTTCCAATTTTTATAGGATTCTGGCCCTGAAAGTCCGGATTCGTTTCACATGACGTCAAATGATAAGAATTTCAGGCTACAATTACAACTGAATATTAAGTGAAAATTATCTTCCTTTTTTCCTGGACGCGGAAAATGCATTTGATAATAAAGAGTGTTAACGCATGTTTTGACCGGATAACATATATTCAATTTTTTCAATATGGTTGATAAACTCCCAGTTAGTCGCTTTAATATGCGCATGAACTTCATCCAAAAC
>JBNKQE010000190.1:0-9178 GCA_050295715.1 Leptospirales bacterium | reverse complement strand
TGATGAGGCAGGGAAAAAAGAAAGATGGTCCGGTTGTTACCGATAATGGTAATTTCGTTCTGGATGCTATGCTCAATATAGATGATGCTGCCGGGCTTGAGAAGGAACTGAATTGTATCGTTGGAATTGTCGAGAATGGGATATTTTCCAGAAAGAATACTCCGATTGAGAGGGCTATAATCGGTCGCGAAGGCGGGATCGAGGAAATTTATCCCCGGAATATGTCATGACAACAAAACAGGGATCAAACGTATTTCGTTTTCATGCAGAAGTTTTCTGGAATGAAGATGGTAAATACGGGGATGGTGTCGTATCTTCTCCAGGAGACTTTCGCGTGCATTACAACGGCGGAATATCTCTTTCCGGTTCATCGGGTATACGATCTGCGGGATACGAGAAGTATTACCCGGGCCCTGAAGATCTTTTTGTCTCTTCTGTCTCGTCAAGCATGATGCTCTCCTACATTGACCTGTCCCGAAGGAATAGTTTCAATGTATTGCGGTATCTGGATGAGGCTGAAGGGTATCTTACAAGAGGCGAAAATGGACGTCTGCAGTTTGAAGAGATTTTACTCAATCCACGTATTACAATAGAGGGACCGTATTCTGATGATATAAAAATGATCGCAGTCAGATTAATTCACGAAGCCAGATATGATTGTTTTATATCCAACTCTATCCTGTCACGTGTTGAAATTTCTCCTCTGTTCATTTTTGAGCACTGATAATATATGGATGATAGCTATCTTATACGCCGTATCTACCTTGATGAACGTTTGGTGAATACTTCCATTCACAATCGTATCAAGAGCCGAATTTCTTCGGATGTTTCTATGGAAGTCGTTCGGGACATGTCTTCTTTTATTAAAGATTTTCGTTACCGTGAAAGCAAACGGTTTATGAAAGATACACTCGTAGTGCAGCATTACTCCGGAGAGTTTCTCTCACTGTGTCCCGGAACAAACGGTATGGTATGCTGCAATTATTTTGTAATCAATACAGGGCCTGGTTGCGTTTACGACTGTCATTATTGTTTTTTACAGAGTTTCATGAATACACCATTTCTGTCAGTATATGGAAATACCGACGACATGTTACAGGAGCTGGACCGCAAGCTTCACGGGAAACGGGGTAATTTTCGTGTAGGAACCGGCGAGTATTCCGACTCTCTGGCCGTGGAGGAGTTGCTTGGAATAAACTCAATTCTTGTCGAACGTATATCAGAAATGGAAAATGTTCGCCTGGAGTTAAAAACAAAATCGGACCATATTGATTCACTTCTCTCCTTGAATCATGGAGGACACTCTGTAGTCGCATGGAGTCTTAATCCGCAGAAAGTCATTGAAGAAATCGAAGAGGGAACGGCCTCTCTGGAAAAGCGGCTGCAGGCAGCACTGAAAGTGATTGAGGCTGGATATGAGACGGCCTTTCACTTTGATCCTATGATTTATTACGATGGTTGGAAAGAGGATTACAAATATGTAGTGGATCGTCTTTTTGATACAATTCCTTCTCAAAAAATTGCCTGGATATCAATCGGAAGTTTTCGTTATTCCCCGGGATTAATGGAAATAATTCAGCAGAGATTTCCCAATGATCGTCTTACAGCCCCGGAAATGATTCAAGGGTCTGATGGAAAGTACCGTTACTTTAAAACGATACGGGAAGAGATGTACAGATCTTTACGAGGATTTATACATGAACGGGACAGCAGTGTATTTACATATTTCTGCATGGAAACCCGTAACATGTGGAACAGGATTTATCAACAGGCTCCGGACTCTCCCGCGATGCTTGAAAAAGGATTTCACTGTTCTGGCTGTTCTTCCTGAAAGCGGGGAACCGGACGATGTATACAGTCTGTAAAAAAAATAAATTGATAAATACTATCAAAAGAATACTGAAGACCGGTCTGCTCGGATTAACTATTGCAATCCCCGCAATACTCTATACAGGTATTCTATTCTCACAGCCTGCCACCGGAGATGCTGAAAATCTTGATATAATTAACTGGCCTGGTGCAGATTATAATCCTGTCGTATCCCCGGGTGGAAAGTACTTATTCTTTCAGTCCGATCGCCCTGGTTCCATGGAGAAGAGTGATCTGTGGATGACCACAAACCCGTTCTTTAATGATCGCAGTGGACCGGTCCGATGGACCGTGCCTGTACCGTTACGTTTACCACCTTTTAAAGAGGGAAGTCCCACTATGAGAATCGTTCATCCGGAGGGAACAGTCGATTCTCCGCCGGGTGGTTTTCAGTTAAACAGCAACGATATTGATGGTATGGCGAGTTTTATTTTCGAAGGCGAAATTGTGAAAGAAGTATTCTTTACTTCAAAAGCAGGTAAACTCTCCGGGCGTGATGGGTACGGCGAGTTAAATATTTATCACACTCGTTTTGTAAATGACCGCTGGACGAAACCAGTGCATATTAATGAAATAAACAGTCATTTCAATGATCGTATGCCGGCCATATCCTCAGATGGTCGAACGATGTACTTTTCTTCCGATAGACCGGGAGGGTATGGAGGATTCGATCTCTGGGTTTCGCAACGTGACGAATCCGGTCGATGGTCAAAACCAATCAATGCCGGTGAGCAAATCAATTCACCTTACAATGAAAATGCTCCTGTGTTCGCTCCAGGCGATGATATGCTTTTCTTTAGTTCCAATAAGCCCGGCGGTTTTGGATATTTTGATCTGTATGTAACCAGATACGATGGGTTTACCTGGTCTGTGCCGGAAAATCTTGGGCGTCCTTTTAACAGTTCAAGAGATGATGAATATCTCTCTATTGGTAACCACGGACTGTGGGGTTATTTCTCAAGCGATAGAAGATCACTGTATGCGCTGGGTGGTTTTGATATTTATCGAGCTCCCTTACCGGAATGGTTGCGGCAATCCGTTGAGGTCCTGTTGACCGGCTACGTTCTTGATGGAAGAACCAGGAAACCACTCGGGGTTGAAGCGACGATCAGAATACTATACGAGAAAGAGACAATCGTAGGCACCTCGGAAGTCTTTCGGGGAGAACCGGACAGTGATTATGCCGGCAATTTTGCCATTCGATTACAATCCGGCAGAATTTATCGCATTCAGTTCAGTGCTCCAGGGTTTTATCCCGCTGAAATTGTAGCCGATTATCGCGGTAGTATTCCTCCATCCAAAATTGACAGACGAAAGATTGTGCTGCAACCGGTTAAAGAGGATAACCAAACCGAGACCGAGATACGCAAAATTCCCGGTCGTGTTATAGATGCCGATACGGGACTTTCGCTGCCGGGCAGTGAAGTTGAATTTCGTATTGCCGGTGGGAACATGAAATCCATTCAGGTTGATCAAGATGGGAAATTCTCAATTACTGTGCCGACCGGAGCTTTATTTTCCATTTATGCCAGAGCTCCCGGCTATGTCCCGGAAAGAATGGAATACCAGGAAAGAAGCGATCTCAAAGAGATAGTCATTCGGTTGAAAACAGATCCAACCGGGGCTGTCTGCCCCGGTGAGGATCCTAAGTGCATTGATAATATCCGTATATACTTTGGCCTTGATTCAAATGTAATTCGTAAATCGGAAAAAGAAAAGATTAATGCTATTGTAAGAATCATGAAAGCCAATCCTGAACTCAAAGTTGAAATTCAGGGTCATACTGACAGGACCTACAGGGGACCTAAAGATAAGGCTTACACATATAACCTGCGGTTATCAAGATCCCGTGCAGAAAGAACCCGTGAGCTGCTGATTAATTACGGAGTGAACGCTAAAAGGTTATCGATTCGTGGTTACAGCTACCTGCAACCACGGGTGAATGATGCTGTTCCCGGAAAACGTGCTCTCAACCGTCGTGTTGAATTCCGTCGCGTGCGAAAGGAAACAGAAGCCGGAAGTGATAATTGATTCTGTTATTATTTTTGTATTTATGGGAATCAGTATATATACACTCTCCTGTTATAATATAAATCTGCTGGACAGTGAATATAATATTTTTACTGATTATGTAAGGAATATATTTGTTGTATTTATAGTGGTTAAATGACACAATACTGCAGTTATTGAGCATTATGTTGTAACATACTTTCAATTTTAAAAAAAAAAGGCAAATCATATATTCATATGCAAAGCGTATTTGAAAAACCGAGACAGTGGCAACGCCTTGTCGATAAACATAAAATAATTGAAGTAATCCGGGATCGGGTAAAAATGAGACCCTTTTTTGTTAAGGAGTCTTCTCCCCCGGCAGAATTCTTGCCTGAATCCATTGATTCTGAGCGAATTCTTTTTCATCATCCTGTTAACTATGAGGTAGGTCGCACTGTAACTCTCTATACAACTCTTGGCCGCCAGCTTGAAATTGATATGGAACTGGAAAGTATTGTTGAGCCCGGAAGCTGCTATTTGATCCCGGTGGAAGCTCGAGTGGGGAAGGTAAAGAGAGATAAAGATCGAATGGAAAATGATCGAGATGCAGTTTATGCTGCAAATTTTCAGATGAGTAAAAGAGAGTCCGATCTGGCTGGTTCTTCAGCCATTGCCAGTCGCATAATATTTTCTGAATTCGAGAGAAATCTTTCAACCAGGTTTCCTGGTATCCAGATTCTCGATGGGTCGGGAAGAGATGTCCCGGCTGATGTTAAAGTAGCCGGGGCAACAAAGAAAATTGTATTTGAACCGAATCTCTTAAGTCCGGAATCCGATCCACAATATGCCAATCTTATCCTTGAACTGAAGGATGAAGGAAAATTAAAGGAAGAACATCTGCGCTGGAGAAACCGAGGGATTCAATCTATTATTGTCATTCCACTCCTGTATGATACCGATGAGAGTCTCAAATCAGTTATCGGGTTTATCCGTCTGGAGACAAGACAGCCGAGAAAATTGACAGAAACTGACCTTGAAAATCTCAAAGCAGAGTGCAGCGGTATTATTCAAAGGATTGCTGAGGCCAATACATTTCGTGTTACGGAAAGGCAGAAGATACTCAACTTTACGGACCAGGGTGCTGCACTTCTGATTTCCAATGATGAGTTAATTGAGTATATTCCCGAAAAAAATCGGCTGACATTTGATCTTATATTCAAGAAACAAGCTCCAGTGCGTTTGCAGGCACATGTTTGTCATATTCATCGAATTTTGAAAGACCGGCTGGTGGTAGGATTAGAATTTGACGGTAGTGCCTGGTATGGGCAGAAATTTAATCCGCTGGACCGACTTCGAGAACTTGTCCAGCTGTACAGGACTAAAAGATTGTAATGGCCGTATCTACTAAACCTTATATAGGATCACGAGATTTTTATCCGGATGATATGAGATTCCGGACCTACATGTTCGAAAAACAACGACTGATTTGTAAACAGTTTGGATATCTTGAGTATCAGGCTCCTATCCTGGAACCCCTGTCATTGTATCAGGCAAAATCATCAGAAGAGATTGTCGGTGAGCAGATTTACCGTTTCACCGATAGGGGAGACCGTGATGTAGCCATACGACCTGAAATGACCCCCACACTGGCCCGGATGGTTGCCGGCAAATGGAAGGAGCTGGCATCTCCGCTTCGATGGTTCAGTATTGCCAACTTCATGAGATACGAGAGACCGGGACGAGGAAGGCTGCGTGAGTTTTATCAGCTTAATGTGGATCTGATTGGAGTATCATCGGCTGTTGCAGATGCCGAAGTTATGCTAATTGGAATCAAACTCTTACAGTCCTTTGGCGCTACCTTCAAGGATTTTACGCTTCGTTACAGTGATCGCAGACTAATGGATTCCTATTTTAAGGGATTGGATAGCGATATCATGCGGGAAATCGGCCGACTTCTTGATAAGCGAGAGAAGATTGGAGAAGAGAAGTTTCTCGAATCCCTGAAGGCTCTCTGCGCGGATGAATCATGCGTTGAACGGGTTCAGAATTTTCTCAAAATTGACTCTGATGATCTGGAGAGATTGTCCGGCTCCGGTGACATTGATCCTGATGCTTCAAGGGATCTCATTCAGGTCCGCCGTATTCTGGATAAGGCCGGGGTGGGTGAATGTGTAAAATTTGATCCGGCAATTGTGAGAGGTTTTGATTATTATACCGGTATTATCTTTGAGATAAATGATGAGCATCCAGAGAATCGACGCGCGCTTTTCGGCGGAGGCAGATATGACAGGCTGCTTGGTCTGTTTGGAAATGAACAGATCCCTGCAGTTGGATTCGGAATGGGCGATGTGACTCTTGAAAACTTTCTGGATATACATGAACTGCGTCCGGCCAATCTTATTGAGCCCTCCGGCATTTATATTTCACTTTTTTCCGAACAGATGCTTGAAGCGACTCTGGACCTTGCAGGTGAGTTGAGGGAATCCGGTCTTGAGGTGGAGACCTCACTTGAGGCTTCCGGTAAATTCAAAAAACAACTGCAGACTGCAGAGCGCAAGGGGCGAAGATACGTTTTGATACTTGGAGAAACAGAACTGGAGACCGGAATTGTCCGTGTTAAAGATCTCGTCAGCGGTGATCAAACGGATGTCAAGCGCTCCGAGCTTGTATCGTTTCTTCAAAAGATGGAGATGAACAGCTGATGTTGGCGCGACGAGTTATCCCCTGTCTGGATGTAAAAGATGGCCGGGTAGTAAAGGGTGTAAATTTTGTGGAGCTTCGGGACGCCGGCGACCCGGTTGATAACGCAAAATTTTATGCTGAGAACGGCGCAGACGAACTGACCTTTCTGGATATTACGGCAAGTTCAGATCGTAGAAATATTGTCGCACGGCTTGTTGAGCATGTTGCGGATGAAATATTTATTCCTTTTACCGTTGGCGGCGGAATTCGAACCGTGGATGATGTCTCTGTTATTTTACATGCAGGTGCTGATAAAATATCTATAAATACTGCAGCCTTTGAAAATCCGGAGGTCCTTACGCAATCGGCCTCCAGGTTCGGAAGTCAGTGTATTGTATGTGCCATTGATGCTCGCAGGTCTACCAACAAGGATGGAAATCCCTATTTTGAAGTATATCTGCACGGTGGTCGAACTCCTACCGGTAGGGATGCCATTCAATGGGCCAGAGAGGCTGTAGATCGCGGCGCCGGGGAGATCCTGCTTACCAGTATGGATAGGGATGGAACCAAAGATGGTTTTGATATCGAATTGACCCGGTCTGTAAGGGAGGCTGTTGAGGTTCCCGTAATTGCCTCTGGAGGAGCCGGTTCCCCGGAGCATCTGGCCGATGCCGTTGAGTTTGCCGGTGCAGATGCCGTTCTTGCCGCTTCTATTTTTCACTTCAGACAGTATTCCATAGCTGAGGTAAAAGACCATATGAAGTCCAGGGGTATACCTGTCAGACCGGTGGAGAGTCATTCGTCTAAGTAGTATTCAGGTTTCTTCTGGCTGTTATTTTATAAGTTTAACGAAAAACGCTTATACGATAATTATTCAATTTTGAATATGGACATATCAAAATCTGTCCTTGATGCAGTATTCTGCTTGAGTCCTCCGGTATCCGGGATGGTTCAAGCAAGCTACATGAGTGTGGCATCATTTGCATGGCAAATGAAAGTCATGGGTAGATTGTTTCACAGGTGTTACCGAGAGAGTAATACCTGAAAATCTGTCCAGGACACGTCCGGATTGTTGATGAAAGTCAACTTCCGGACTACCTCAATAAAATCAGGTGGTTGCAATGAGTTTCCTTGAAAAGCTGGAGAAACTTCTTCAGGAGAGAAAAGAGACTATGCCGGAAAAGTCATATACGGCAAATCTATTTCGCGAAGGCGATGATAGAATCTTAAAGAAAGTTATTGAAGAAGCCGGCGAAGTTCTCCTGGCTGTTAAAAACAAAGACCGCGATGAAATAATTCATGAATCGGCAGATCTTTTATTCCATCTTATGATGGCACTTGTTCACTCCGGAGTTCCTCTAAAAGATATTATAACCGAACTGGAAAAACGACACAGCTAAAGGAGTCAAGCATGCATCCCGAAGAAGCGTTATTTCAATCTTCAGGCAGTCTGCCTGATATAGCCGTATGCGAGCACTTTGCAGGAACTGAAAAGACCATGCGAAAGGCTCTTCAAATCCAGCGTGAGATGGGACCGGTTTTTGACATAACGCTCGACTGTGAAGATGGAGCTGTGAAAGGCAGTGAAAGGGATCACGCGATTTTCATAGGTGATCTGATAAGCAGTGACGAGAATGCTTTTGGCAGGGTCGGAGTTCGAATCCACAATCCAGGCAGTGAATTCTGGGAATCTGACCTGGAAGAGGTAATGTCCAGGGGAAAGGAAAAGATAGCTTATATTACAATTCCAAAGATAAGATCGGTCTGGCAGGTAGAATCTGCACTGGAAGCGATTGAACTGATGGAAGGTCGATATCGCATTGAAAACAAGATACCGGTTCATATTCTCATTGAAAGCCGGGAAGCTCTGCTTGATATTGAAAGAATAGTAAGGCTTCGTCGAATAGAGACTGTTGACTTCGGATTGATGGATTACATCTCTGATCATCAGGGAGCCATACCGGTATCGGCAATGAAAAGCCCCGGACAGTTTGAGCATAACTTGATCCGTCATGCCCGAGAAAAACTTGCATTAACCGCTTTATGCTATGGTGTAATTCCGTCTCAGAATGTAACGATAGAGCTTTCTGATCCGCAAACAGCAAGAGATGATGCCAGAGTTGCGCGAAAGCAATTTGGCTTCATGCGAATGTGGTCGATTCATCCTGCACAGATTCAGCCTGTCATCGAGGGGATGTCTCCGGATAAGGAGGAAGTGGATCTGGCAGCAGCCATTTTAACCCTGGCTGAGAATGAGAAATGGGGACCTATTCGTTATAATGATACACTTCATGACCGTGCCTCGTATCGATCTTACTGGACAATCTTAAAGCGGGCTCATCGATCCGGTCTAATAGCTGATCGTGCAGTTCTTGATCGATGGTTTTCATAAGCTTGAATAAAATGTGTCGGTGAAAATATTCTTCTGCAAGTCATTCTGATTTCATGCAATCATGCAATCATGCAATCAAGCACTGATATTTACTATTCAATATAATAGGCCCCTTTAATAAGCATTTTTTGCACCAAAGAATCCGGAAGAATAATGTGGTCATTGTATATTTCAAAAGCATCCAAACTGATCTTTTCCAGTTTATCTCCTTTGACTACAAAACCATAATAATATAATCCTTCC
>JBNKQE010000189.1:0-9248 GCA_050295715.1 Leptospirales bacterium | reverse complement strand
ATATTCTCCGGTATTAAAAAATAAATCAATAATCTCAACGGCTTTCCCATCGGATTTGCTTTTATTCGAAAGTATCTCAAGGGCCTCTTTGAATTCAATCAGTGACTCTTCATTTTTGACAATCGAATCCTCATTCATAATATCTTTGTATTTACGGCTTCTGACATTACCACTACTTTTATCCGCTGCTGCATGGTAATCTGCAACATCAAAGTCCGGCAAAGTTTTCAAATAATTAATAAGACGAATGCAGATAAAAAGTGTGTGCAGTTCCTTGCTGGAGAGTTCACCATGGCTCTCCATGGCTGTCAATCTACCGCGCATTAAATCACGGCGTTCAAAATTCGTATGGATGGTCAACGGCATACCGGGTGTTTTATAGAATGGTGATGCTCCAATCAAAACCGGAAGCTCTGCAAGCAATGCGATGCTTGACAGTATGGAAGATTCAGACTCTCCGGGAAGCCCTATAATCAAATAAGATACAATTCGCAGGCCCGTGGAGATTGCTTCATCTACAAGCTCGCTGAATCTCTCTGCTGTGACCCTCTCATACTGTTGCAACAGCTTCATATTCTGACTGACAAATGATAAATTCAACTCTGTGAAGCCGGCCGTTTTCATTGCAATTAAGATCTCTCTATTTAGCCGGGGAAAATATACTCCATTCATCGCACAGAGTTTAATTTTTCTACCTTTGAATTGTTGCGTAATAGCTATGAATAGTTCCATCGCATGATTTTTTGAAAAAGTGAGATTATCATCCTCAAAGTCGAAAACACGCACACCTTCACGAAACCTGATCTCCATCTCACGCAGAATGCTTTGCACGCTCCGACGTCTGTGCTTTTTTCCAAAAACTGGATGAACCGTACAGAAGGAACAACTCGCCGGACAACCGCGAGAAAGCTGCATAAAAGCGATTTTCTCTTCCTCGAAAAGATAGGGAGGTTTTTCAAAATCAGAGAAATCAGGCACCAGGTCCTTCCAGAAATCACTACGATCCACAGCAACGTTTGATTCCTTAATTACATCTTTTTCTTTCCACATTAATCCGGGAACAGAATCAAACTTGAAGCGGCCGCTCAAAGACTGAATAAGTCTGCAAATCGGACCTTCCCCTTCGCCTCGAATAACAAAATCTATGAATTCACTGCGAAGAAGACTCCCTGGATCTACAGTTGCATGTGAGCCCCCACACACAACAGGAATATCACCTGCCTGTTTTACAGCTCGCGCACACTCAAGAACCTGAGTATAATATGGAGAAAACAGAGATGATATACCCACCAGATCCGGTGCAAATTCTCGGACATCACGAGCGATCTCTTCATTGTTACTGCCGAAATGATAAAATTGAAAAAAGGATGAGAAAGGGCTGCGATCTTGAATAGAATACAGATTTCGCAAATCGGCCAATTCTTTCGGCAGGGTAATTGTCTTTCTTTTTGCCCTGCCACCATGATGATCTGAAATCTTTACAACCGCACCGGGGATTTTATCCAGAATGGCGGCCTTCAAATAAGCAAGTCCCAGTGGTTGCAGACGAACCTCCGTTGTATAAAAGTCTTCAACCGGTGGTTGAATCAGAAGAACTCTGGGAGTGATGGGATCCACAGTTAATATTTTGATTTTCCCTGGTTGAATGCAACAGATTTATCCATGCGATTACCCCTGCCCGGTCGGTGAAATGTTATCTGATAGACCGTGAATAATTTTTTTTCATGAGATTTTCTACCCGGACCTGCGAGAGGGATCGAAGCAATGGCCGCAGGCCAGCCCTGCGGCATCGAATCTATAATAAACGAATAACAGGAATCGCCAGGGCCGCAGCGAAAGCGGAGTTGCGAAGAAGCCCGCTCCTGCTCTCGCCTCTGTGAGAGCAGGACTCGCCCAATTTATAACTTGTATGACGACCTGTAGCGGCAGAGCCGGACTCCAATATACTACATATATTTATACAACCTGACATTAAAAATCAGGGTTGTACTAATTCGCTTCTCTTGTTAAAAATGATGGCAGATAGGCTCCCAGAAATCCGGCACTCCCACTTAACACCACGATCCAGCTCCAGGCCACAGCCGGGTCCACAACATACGTTGCAACAACCGTAGTTAATAATCCGGATAGTAACGCGAGGATGATACCGCTGCCTCCCAGCTTCCCTGGAAGGAGTGTATGTACAAGGACTATCCCGATCAATCCCCCGTTAACGTAATTCATCGAACCCATTGCAAGACCGAGAAAATTACTGTAATGTTCCTGTATCTCAATGAAACCAAGCCCGGCTAAAAAGAGTAAAACAAGCGAAAGAAAAGACCACAGACGTCCATTCCTGTCCGACCTGAAAAGTGCCTTCCATACCGCTCCCGTCGAATGGATTGCAGAATCCATCGTTGACATTGCTGCTGCGATCAACAGGACAGCGAAAAGCCCCGAAAGAAATGGCCCCGCGTGATCAGCAACATAACTTACAAGCGGCGAACGGGGATCCAGCTCCAGGCCTGTGTGACGAAGCAATATACCCACTCCGGAATAAATCGCAATGATAATGAAAGCCCCGATTCCTGAGAGAAACAATGATTTTTTTGCACTATCAAAATTCCTTACTGCAAGAATCCTCTGTATCATATCCTGATCGGCTCCATGTGTTCCAATAGAGAGAATTGTCCCCCCTATAAAGAAGGCCGGTGAATACGATGGATTCGTTCCTCCTTCAAAACTCAGATCATACAGGAGAGGGATACTGCTTACAAAAGAATCCGCTACGATCGAGAATTCCAGCGGAAGAATGATTAGAAACAGTATACCCATAAATGCTATAATATACCCCTGAATCTGGTCCGTAACCACAACTGCCTTCAGTCCGCCTGACAGGCTGTAAAACCCTACAACAACGGCTATGACACCCATCCAGTGTTCCGTGGAACCTCCAAATAGCTGGTGAAGCGCAAAGCCCCCCATAAAAAATCTAACGCCGCTTGAAATAAATTTTGCGGTCAGGTAGGCTCCTCCCAGCGAGTCATGAGAAAGCCTGCTTTGCTCGGCCATCTCGCTGTAAATTGAAACAGATTTCGTATTATACAGACGCTTTAATATATAGCGGGACACTATGAACCTTCCCAGTATATATCCTGCTGCCAGCCACAAAACCTGGAATCCGGAACCGTATCCCATTGCCGGAAAGACTATGATGGAGGCCACGGAAGTCTCTGTGGCAACCACAGAGACAAGAGAAGTAAATACTCCAAGATTTCTTCCGGCGAGAAAATAATCGCCGTCTCCCATAGCCCCTGGACTTCGCAAACGATATGATACATAAAAGATGCCAAGAAAATACACAATCGGTGAAATAGAAAATGCTAAAATATCCATAATTATGTCCGCTAAACCACTCTGCCAGTATGCAATCCTACCTGTATAGTTTTCGTATCTCTAAACGCACCCGTTTTTTACCTTCTCGATCCTATTAAAGCAAAGTGAATTGACAGCGTATAGTAAGCATATGGAGTGTCCTGATGGCTCTGGATGAATTCACAGAATCTCCCGGGACCCCTTCTGGCGATCTCACTCCATCGATCAATTTCGAAGCCAATGAGAATATGGATCGCATACTAGAGTTTGTTCTGGAATACCGATCCGAGGAACTGGTCGATCTACTAAAAGATCTTCGTGAGCCGGATGTAGCCTATATTCTTGTCCGTCTGACCCCCGAAGACCGTAATTTTTTATTCCCCCTGCTGGAAAAAGAATCCCGGGGACTGGTCCTCAATGAACTGGATGAACAAACCTTTCGCGAAATCATCTCCACACTATCGTCGACAGAACTTGCGGCTATAATACAGGAGATGGAATCCAGCGATGCCAGATATCTTCTAAGCAAACTGGATCTCAATACAATAAGTGAAATCCTTTCAAGGATGCCGCTGCAATATAGAATCAATGTAACGGAACTGTTGAGTTACCCCGAGTATACCGCCGGTGCACTCATGGCAAAAGAATTTGTTGCTGTTAATCAAAAAGATACTGTCAAAAGTGCAATTAAAACAATCCGAAAGATTTCAAAGGAAACGGATGATATACATGCGGTTTATGTTATCGATGATGACGGTATTTACAAAGGACAGGTTGAATTAACAAGACTTATACTTGCAACTCCCAACACGCGTGTAAAAAGACTCATGAACACCGAACTAATTCCTATACCTGTTACAATGGATCAGGAAGAAGCTGCTCATTTTTTTACAAAGTACAATTTTATTACCCTGCCGGTTGTTGATAATCGAGGAGTAATGCTTGGCCGGATCACAGTCGACGATATCCTTGAGGTTATGGAGGAAGAAGCAAGTGAGGATATTCTTCGCATGGGTGGCGTTGGCGGAGAAGAGACACTCTCTACTCCCGTCTGGAAAGCATCTTCGGGCAGGATTATATGGTTACTTTTTAATATGGTTACTGCTTTCTTTGCCTCCTGGGTTGTAAATCTTTTTGAAAATACAATCGCCAGTGTCGTAATTCTTGCAGCTCTTATGCCTATTGTTGCAGGCATGGGAGGCAATGCCGCAGGCCAGACTATGGCAGTCATAATTCGCAATATAGCGCTGGGACAGCTCTCATCACACAATGCCAGAAGAGTAATGATTCGCGAGATCAGTCTCGGCGCTCTAAACGGTATAGCCATGGGAAGCGTTGCTGCCATAACCGTGATGATTTTTACAAACAACTATGTATTAAGCGGAGTTATCGCAATCGCTCTCTTTTCAAACATGCTGATAGCGGCTGCAACCGGAACACTGGTTCCCATGATTCTTAACAGGCTAAAAGTAGATCCAGCCATCGCATCGAGTATTTTCGTCACAACTATGACTGACGTACTGGGTTTCTTTATTTTCCTGGGTCTTGCCACTTTGACTCTGCCAATTATGATAAATCCATAAACATTCCCGAAGCTTATCTACAATCTTGCGTCTCACTGCAAGTTCAGCCATGTCCAGGCATTCAAAATGGACCGCGTAAGCCCTGACCAAGAAAAGAAATGACAATTCATTATGCCCGGGAAATTCAACTATCAATATTCATAGCGGAATCAATCTCATTTTTTTCGCCGTCAAGTATCATTCGATAGGCAAGTCCTACAAATATCCAGAAAGGCAGCAAAACCTCATCATCAAGAAAGTAACACTGGAAAAGTCCCCCGACAAAGATTAGCATTGGCCCCCATTTCCACCTATCAAGTACGGAGTTTTTCCCTGATTTCAAAACATTGTACATCAGTGAGAAAATAAAAGCAATGTACGCCAGCAACGCAAGGGGGCCACCTGTTGCCAGTAGATGAAAATAGTCGTTATGAGCATGACCTCGCTGGATTATTGAATAGTAATACCAGAGATCCGGTTTCTTTTGACTGTATGCCAGAGTATGCTGTTCCACTTCCTGTGAAAAAACTCCAGGCCCCACTCCAATAAATGGATGATCCTGAATCATTGCAAGAGTCGCCTGCCAGAGAAAAATTCGCTGATAATCGGTATGCTTGCTCTCTCCTGCAACGACCGGAAGAATGATTTGATCGACTTTTCTTTGAACCTTCTCGGAAGAAAAATATAAGGCGGAAACTAGAAAGAGACCGGCAAAAATGGGAATAAGTAAACGAAATGCCTTATTGCCCCACCTTACTCTTATAAAGTAATATACCCCTATTAAAATACTTACAACAATTCCGAAAATAGCGGACCGGCCATTATTTAATAGAAGCACAAAAATGGCTGTAAACAGAAGTGCAATATCGATTAGCGACTTTCGTGAAAAAAGTGATCTCGATTTTTGAATCCAGGGATCAATCACATTAAAAAACAAAACCGGGAATACAAAACCCAGTTGAGCTGCATACGTTAGATGGGTATTCATTAATCCAATGGGTAAAAATATTTTAAGAGAATACGGCTTTCCGGAGAATAATGTAAAAAGATAATGCTGGTACCTTGCACCCTCTCCCGCACTCCAACCGTGCAGGATGTGATATGGATACTTTGATAAACGAAATTCACTAAAAATGGAAAGAAATCCGGAGATCACAATAATCCAGGTAGCAACCCGAACATAATTCATGATTTGCTCACGTTCGGTTGAAAGATAGGATCTTGCGATAATCCACAATGCCATGGTCAGCAAAAAAACATCCTTCGTATCAGTCATAATTCCAGTGCGAAATCGCTGCAGTGGACTCTGCGAATTTATCGAGTGAACAGTCAGGGAAAATAGATAAACAATGTATACCGCAATGGCAAATATGAGTCCGCGCGGAAAAATCAGGGGCATTGGATTTTCAGAGAGAACCCTTTTTCTTTTTCTAAGCCAGTAGTGTGCAGCCCATCCGGCTATTGCAAGAAACCAGCCCATTTGAGAGATGCTGACAGAAAAAGGAAAAGCAATTATAGCCAGTGCACCACCAATTCCGGAAATTTTATAGGCTCTAAAAAGAGCATCATCGTTTTGAAAATATGATTTATCTACCATTTAAGGAACAGACTAAAAAATGGTTAAATTCTCTGCATCTACCTTTTTGTGTTATACAGCAATGTGCAATACCCTTCAAAGAGTTCCGGAGGATGTGATATATTGAGGCCAGGAATCATACTCATGAATGACTTTACTCCAAATTAAAGTCTCATGACTCAGACTCATTCGGGGTTTGAGAACTGTTACAGAGTGACAGGTAATGCAATGATGTATCTGTCGTGTTCATTCGAAATTACAGTTATGGCCATTACAAATTTCAGTAGACATAAGATATATCGGTATAACTATTATCGGGAGTCAATGAAGCGATGAATAAACAAAACCTTATACCCTTTTCCAAACCGAATATATCACAAAAAGAAATCGATAGAGTTATCGAAATACTTCATTCAGGCTATCTGACTCAGGGGCCTGAAACGGAACGTTTTGAATCTGAATTTGCGAATAAGATAGGCGCAAAATATGCTGTGGCTGTAAATTCAGCGACAGCTGGACTCCATCTGTGCCTTCTTGCAAAGAACATTGGACAGGGCGATTCAGTAATTGTCCCGACAAATACATACGCAGCAAGTGCTCAATCAGTGGCCCATACAGGGGCCATCCCTCTACTGGTTGATACAAATTATAAAAGTCTCCTCGATCCGGATATGCTGCAACAGTTTATTGAAAACGAATGTAAACTGCGCGGAAAAAAACTGATTCATAAAAAAACCGGAAGTCATCTCAAAGCCATAATGCCGGTCCATATTGCCGGAGATAGCTGTGACTTAAAAGCACTCGGGAAATTATGCAAAAAATATAATCTATCGATTGTAGAGGATGCTGCTCACGCATTTCTAACGATGTATAAGGGCAACTATATCGGCAAAAAAGGTGAGGCAGTTGTATTCAGCCTTTATGCGACGAAGAACATTACTTCGGGAGAAGGCGGAATTATTTGCACGGACAGTAAACGTCTGTCAGAGAATGTCAGATTGAATCGAAGACATGGTATACAACGAAATTCCGATAAAAATAATTCCTGGAATTATCGCGTTATAAGTGAGGGATTCAAGTATAATATGAATGATATCGCTGCTGCAATCGGACGGATACAACTGGAACGCTCTGAAGAGTTGTTAAAATCGCGGCTAACAGCAGTAGAACTCTACAAAAACCTGCTGCGCGGCCTCAAGCATATTGAAATTCCGCAGGATGATAATACTGATGGAAATTTCAGTTCTGCACATCTGTTTCAGATTCGCGTAAAAAAAGGTAAAAAAGAGAGAGAGCGTCTTATGGATTTCTTAAAGGAAAATAGCATTGAGACATCTCTTCATTTCATACCATTGCACAGACACCCTGTATATAAAAAGAAATACGGTTATTCAAAAAAGGATTTTCCTGTAGCCGAGTACATTTTCGCAAGGACAGTATCACTTCCACTGCATAACTCAATAAGTGAAGAAGAAGTCAGAAGAGTATGTCAGACTGTTTGTGATTTTTTTGAAGCCAGGGAATAAGGGGTTCACTTTTCGCTGAGAGCTGCCTCGATGAAACGCATTCGAGCATTTAAGGATCTCTCTTGAGACAGAGAAGATTAAGCGTAAGTTGTTTTAGTTCAGGGATCTATATCCGTTAATTTCCAGTCCTCTACAATCTGCCTGTGCATTAATCCGTCAGATCTTGTTTTTAATGTAATCTTAAGTGCTCTATGACTATCCAGTAATTCTGCCTGGTCCCTCAGATTCTTACAGGCATGGTATCCATCGGTTGTGTTAAAACTGTACCAGTTAATAAACTGCCAGTCACCATCCTCGTTAAATCTGTACATTTCCAGTCGATACTTCTCAGCATCTTCCCGGTCATCCTCATCATGACCGGGAAGGGGCGGAACAACCCTGTCTTTACCGCAGGAGGCCTTTAACATTACAGCTCCTTCCGCATAATCTTCGCTATCGAAGACCCAGCCTTTTTTTACAACTTTTCCCGGGAAAAGTTGTAAAACGAATTCTGAAACGAACTCAACCTTAACAAATTCATAGGAATGCAAAATATCCTGTTGTCCAAAAACCGGCTGCAATGCCCAGAAAATAACTCCAGTAAGACCCAATAAGACTATTTTTCGCATTTCGTACCCCGGTTCTGAACAGACTAAAGTGAGGAATCTATACTTCTCAATTCCTCACTTTTCCCAGCATATAATTTCGTGACACCCAGCGTCCATTTTCCATTTCTCGCCACTTCCCATCTTTTCGACCCATTTTATATGCACCCTCGGAGACCTTCTGTCCGCTGGAGTTAAAGTGCACCCATGCCCCTGTGCGAAGTAATTTTGTAAATTTTATTGAATCATCGCTCGCACTGTATTTCAAAAGCCCCATCTGAACGGGGCCCTCTTCAATAACTCTACTATTCTTATATACTACTATATGCACAGGAGTGAAATCCTTACTTCCATCGAATCTCATTTTGTACAGGACATGACCACTTTTATCCCATACGGACCATTGCCCGTCACGATAGTGTTTTCTTGGCCCCTGAGCCATTTTCTCTCCGGATTGGTAATACTCTGTCCAAACTCCGGAACGTTTGCCTGTATATTTATCATAGCTCCCTGCCGCTGCCAGTTTCCCGTTAGAGTTATACTGTTTCCAGGGCCCGGTTTTTTTGGAGCACTTTTCCGGATCTTTTGTTTTAGGATCCTTCAGGCAAGCCAGGTCCGCATAGTATGAACCTTCAGCGGCAACGCT
>JBNKQE010000188.1:0-9333 GCA_050295715.1 Leptospirales bacterium | reverse complement strand
GACAGTATCTTTGCTCAGGATTTTGTAATATACAAAGAATCTTCTCACCAATAATATAACAAATGAATATAAATAAAGGGAGTTTTCTATGATAATTTTGAGGATTGTAACCGGATTAATACTGCTGGGACATGGAATTCCGAAATTCTTAAATATTAACGGTTTTGTCGATTATCTCGGATCTATTGTCGGTTCACCGCTAAACTGGGTTGTTGGAATCATTACGTTGCTTGTTGAAGTCGGTGCGGGACTTATGCTTCTTATCGGAATGAAAACTCGTCTGAGCGGGCTGGCTGTGGGAATTCTGTTCCTTGGAATCTCAATATTCGTTCATGGATCACAGTTTTTTTTGATATTAAATACTAATGCCGCTGACGGGCAATCTCAGTTTGAATATCCATTCTTGATAGCAGCAATAGGGTTTTCTTTTTTCATGATGGGCGGTGGAATTAATGGAAAAGGTCGAGCATGATTTTTCATATTGAATGAAACAGTAATTGAAGATAATCACCATTTGTGTTTTGCAGGACTTTGTAGTTTTTCATTCTACTCAGTCCCTGACTCACATAATCTTTTCTGGATGTTGTTCCCTTTGGATGACCTGTATTGTGAATTCGAAAACATGAGGACCAGTCTTTCAAAATTGCCTTTTTCCCATAATGATGGGTCATCCATTTAACAGCCCAGAGCAGATGATTTTTTCCTCTCAGCTCGGATATTTTACAACCGAGTGACAAACAGTGATACCCCATAATCTGGGTTAGACCGTAACTGGTGGCGAATTTCTTCAGGTCCTCATCCTCAACAGTGTAGATCAATTCTCTGGAGATTCCCCCAAATGCTTTCCCGGAATGTTTCAGCTGATACAATCTTCGGTAAACACCAGGTTCAAAACGTTTGCTTTTCCAGTTTCCAGGCGGTTGTGATTCCAATGAAATCAGAGCAGCCAGGTAAGACGGATCAATATTGGTCCCCAGTACAGCTTCATTTATCGTATTATCCAGAGTCTGGTATATATGAAACATTACAGTTTTTTCATATATGTCTGTACAGGAGGACGTGCTCAAAAGTAGGAAAGCAAGTCCTGCCAGTGGTGAAAGAATTCTTTTTGCTGCTCTGAGACGGTTCATCTGAAATCGTTGTGGATACAGGTTAGCAGGCAGGAATGTATGTCAACAGGGAATGTTGAGGTCTTTTAATGACAGTTTGTCTAAGTTTTATGGAAAAGAGGGATTTCACGCAGCTGGCGATTAAAATCCGTAAAAATCAGTTCTGTTAGATCTTCTTATCCATAGCAGATTTTCTCGAATTTTTTTGAGTATTTTCCAGATAAGATTTAATTTTTGATACATACTGCTGTGTCTCCTGGTATGGTGGAACTCCACCATATTTTCGAACTGTTCCAGGACCCGCATTATATGCTGCCAGTGTTTTGTCCAGATCTCCGAATTCACCGGCTAATTTTTTAAGATAGCGAATTCCGCCATCCAGATTTTCTACCGGGTTTCTGGGATTGACACTCAATTCATGTGCCGTTGACGGCATCAGTTGCATAAGTCCAATTGCACCTTTTGATGATTCTGCTTCGGGTTTCCCTGATGATTCAGCATTGATAACGGCTTTTACCAGATCCGGTGAGACCCCATGTAGATTGGCCCGTTGTTCTATCAATGAATCTAATTGTCCGGAAAAGGTTGAATCCTGTTTTGAAAGTTCCAAATTATCTCTCAGCACCTCATTTTTCGTGCCTGTTTGTTTAATCCGATGATTACTCTCCAGATTTTCAAATCTCTGGATTATGTCTCTTATTCGATTCTGAACGTGTGATAATCCTGATACTTCCATGGTAAGCAATATCGGCATATTTTGAAATTCCTGAAGCAAAAAAAATAAAAAGTACTCAAATTTTGAACAGGCATGGGGATGTCAGAAAGACAACAGATGATAGGACAACCTCTTTCAGGTAAGTCACTGTAATAGTTCCCGCAGAGTGGGAGGGACAATCATACGTGAGGCTCTGTCCGGCTCCAGGCATCGTGCTCTGTGGAAGAGGTTATAGAGTATCACGTATATTTTACGTGACATAGGAGATAAGTCTGGGATAAGGTACTATAAAATACACGTTCCTGTTTTTACAGTGAACATATGAGGGAAAGGTCATATCGATGATGAATTTCATTAAGAGAAAAGCCCTGCTGATTCTGGTAGTTATCACTGCTCTCAGCTCATCAAATTGTTCTTACAACACAATTCAGGAAATGGATGAGAATGTAAGCTCTGCCCAATCTGAAATATTAAACCAATACAAGCGACGAGCTGACTTAATACCCAGCCTTGTAAAAACAGTTAAGGCATATGCAAGTCATGAAAAAGAGACTCTCGTTGCTGTAACAGAAGCCCGTTCAAAGGCTTCCTCCATGCAGCTTACACCTGAAATGTTGAATAATCCTCAAATGGTTGATAAGTTTCAAAAGGTACAGGGTGAACTATCATCAGCTCTCTCTCGACTGATGCTGGTTGTTGAACGTTATCCCGATCTGAAAGCCAATCAGCAATTCCTGAATTTCCAGGCTCAGCTTGAGGGAACTGAGAATCGAATAACTGTCGCGCGAAAAAGGTATATTGATTCTGTTCGAGAATATAATATTACTATTAGAAGATTCCCTGCAAATATTACTGCTATGATTTTTGGGTATAAAGTGAAGCCGCAATTTACAGTTGATAATCCCGAGCAAATTGAAAAACCACCTGAAGTAAATTTCTAATTCATCTCTAACTGCTTTCGATTTACGGGGGCTATTTGATTGCTACATATATAACTGTTTCGGTGTTTCATTCATAAACACGGGAGCAGTTATATATAACAAAATTATGAATATCAGAGTATCAGATCTCAAAATTGTAATGGGATTCCATTTTCTTTTGTATTTACTGATCTGAAAGATCATACAGGCTATGATATCTACTACATTGCGCCAGAATAACAGGAAATTATATGAGTAAACTGGATAAAATGATTGGACCCGATGAACGTAAAAAAATTAAGCAAGCTGTAGAAAAAGCTGAACTCAAAACATCAGGTGAGATCGTTCCTTTTTTAACAGAACAAAGTGATTCTTATGAGGAGGCTCCCTGGAAGGGTGGTTATTTTACAGGCACACTGGCACTTGGATTCCTGCTTTCTCTTGATATTTCCGATATGCTTCCGGTAGCATTAACCGGAATTTATGCAGGACTCGGTTTTTTTGTTTTTGCCATTCTCGGATATCTATTAACTATGTTTATTCCTCCGGTTAAAAAGTATTTCGCGGGTGCTTCTATTATAAATCGTAGAGTGGAACAGAGAGCATATGCAGCATTTATACAGGAAGAGGTTTTTCTAACCAGAGAGCGAACCGGTATTCTTCTTTATATAAGCTTATTTGAGCATAAAGTTTTTGTGCTGGGTGATTCCGGAATCAACAGTAAGGTTAAATCGGATGACTGGAATGGAATTGTTGATACGATCGTTTCTCACATGAAAAACGGCGAACCTGTCGATGGAATTATTAGAGCTATTGAACAGTGTGGCGAACTGCTTGAAAAGGCGGGAGTTGCCATTCGTAAGGATGACCAGGATGAGCTCTCCAATGAGTTACGAACCTGAACCGGTTTTATAAACCGGAAATGGAGAAAAAAATGACACGAATCATACTATCAGACTCAATTAAAAAAATATCTATTATTATAGTTACATTATTTACCACATTTTCAATTTATTCTCAAGAGAATAATCTTCCAGATGTTCCCGCTCTAAAGGGGCGTGTTAACGACTATGCAGAAATATTATCTCCTCAGCAAAGAAGTAATCTGGAAAATCGGTTAAAAGCACTGGAGGATGAAAAAGGATCTCAGCTTGTCGTGTTAACTGTACCTACAACAGGTGAATATGCCATTGAAGAGTACAGTCTGAATGTTGTTGAGAAGTGGAAAATCGGGCGCAAAGGAGTGGATGACGGAGTTTTACTGCTCGTTGCGGTTAATGATCATAAAATGCGTATTGAAGTTGGTTACGGATTGGAGGGAGCTGTAACAGATTTTGATTCAAAAAAGATAATCACATTTTTCATTACTCCTAAATTTAAAGAAGGGGATATGTATGGAGGAATCTCCGCTGGAGTAGATGCATTATCTACTTTGATTCGTGGTGAAGATCTACCTGTTCCCACTCTTTCATCCAGTGATGAGATCTTTGACTCCAAATTTATGGAATATCTTCCCTGGTTGTTTATGGGCGGGGTATTTGTTGTTGTTTTTCTTCGTTCAATTCTAAGTAAATTCATTGCCGTGCCTCTCTCTGTCGTTATTGGATTTGTTATTGGATTTATGGCTATTGGGTTAATCGGTGCTCTAATTATTGCTTTTATTTTTCTCATCCTATCATCATCATCCGGATCCAGCGGCGGTGGTTTCAGTAGTGGGGGATACTACGGAGGTGGTTTCTCATCCGGAGGATTTAGCAGTGGAGGAAGCTCCTTTGGCGGATTCAGCGGCGGTGGCGGATCGTTCGGTGGTGGAGGAGCATCCGGTGGCTGGTAGGTCACGGGAATGATTGCTATCAGTTCTTCTGCACATAAAAAACGTTTGTATTTTATTGGTCTGTGTGCTTAGTGGTATGGCACATTCCGGATTTTATGGAATGGTTATTGCGGGTCTGGCCGGGCCTGCTTTACAATCAATAAAATGGCCTCGTATCCATAATGAACCAGGAGTCATCTTCAAATTTTCAAATTTTAGCTCGTGATCACATCCCGGGTTATCTAAAGCTTCACAGCGAAGGATTGTTGCAGGCCCGGGTTGAACAGGCTGTAGAATTACTTTCTAGCTGTCGTGTATGTCCAAGAAATTGTGGAGTCAATCGTCTTAAAGATGAGGTAGGGGAATGCATGACCGGCAGGCATGCTCTTGTTGCATCATCATTTCCGCATATGGGAGAAGAAGACTGTCTTCGTGGTAATTCAGGAAGTGGTACAATATTTTTTGCCGGATGCAATTTGAAATGTGTATTCTGTCAGAATTATGACATCAGTCATGATCTGGGCGGTCTTCGAGTTACGCCTGAGTATATGGCTCGCATGATGATGGATCTGCAGGAAAAAAATTGTCATAACATTAACCTTGTTACTCCCGACCATGTAATTCCACAAATTCTTGAAGGATTGCTAATCGCTGTTGAAGAGGGACTTCGTATCCCATTGATTTTCAATTCAAGCGCCTATTGCTCTGATGAGTTGCTGGACCTGCTTGATGGAATCATAGACATATATATGCCTGATTTTAAGTTCTGGGATCCTGTTTTTTCAAGAGCCTACCTGCATGCTTCCGACTATCCTGAAATTGCCCGACGTAGTATAATAAAGATGCATAGCCAGGTGGGTGATCTTCATCTGGATGAAAAAGGTATAGCCCGGCGTGGACTACTTGTCAGGCACCTGGTTATGCCCGTTGAATCTGATAATACAAGAAGTATTATGAATTTTTTGGCCGAAGAAGTATCCATTCATACATATGTAAACATTATGGATCAATATCACCCATCCGGTCTTGTATGCTGTGATGATTTTGATGAGCTGAATCGACGAATTCGTCCGGATGAGTTTGATAATGCGATTGAAATTGCACATGAGCAGGGATTATATCGCATTGATGCTCGTGGTATATGATAAATGTATCCTATCATTGAGTTGATTTTTTTTAATGACCCAAACAATATCCTATTCCATTTTATACCTCTTCGTTTCTGTCGTCTGGCTCCTTGTTTTTCGTGGAAAAAGTTCTGAACCCTCTTTTCGTAACCTGTCCATAGCATTCCTGCTTGGTCTCAGTTTCGGTCCCGTTGCGGGCATTCTGTCTCTTTTTCTATCATTTCCGTTCGAAAGTCTACCATTTCATTTTAGCCCCGGATCAGTCTCTTTTCTTACTTTTTTTATTGTGGTTGGTCCGGTTGAAGAAACCGTAAAACTTATCGCTGCTTTTACTGCTATAAGCCGAATTCAGAAGATTCCATCACCCCTGTCAGGATTACTACTTGCCATAGCTGCATCTCTGGGATTCGCCGGTGGTGAAAATGTTCTTTATTTACTCGGGGCAGGGATTGATGTAACTTTGCCTCGTTTGTTTCTGGGAAACCTGGGACATGCGGCATTTTCACTCTTCTGGGGATATGCTCTCGGTGTTGTCTTTTATCATAAAAGAGAACAATTGCTTATTTTCAAGGGTTTATTCTTATCCGGAATTTTACATGGTGCTTACGATTATCTCCTGACAGATCCTGAATTAATTGTCTTTTCAATCTTAATGTTAATACTTTTAATACCATTGCTGTTCTATATGGTCTATCTTGAAAAACGTAGTGTGTAATAAATATAATAATACTAGATTATTTTAGATTGAAAAAAATATAAGTTTGTTGCATCAAATGAATCATTATACCCCTGTGGGGTAATTATATATTGATGTCTTTCAATATGCAATCTATGTATTTTATTGACGGCCATTGATATATGGACGAGTCAAATTTAATGGTTAAAATAATACAAAATTTGTATTTATAACAATAATTATTTGTATATTGGTTGACAAATACAGAATGTAAACAAAGTTAACAATTATGCTAGATTATGAGAAGTTCAGTACTGGTTTTTTAATTACAAAGGCCTCAAGAATTGTTATACATATGTATCAAAAGGAGCTGTCTCAGTATGGAGTAACTCCTCCTCAAAGCAGTATCCTATGGATTCTTGCCAAGACGAAAGAGGTTTCACAGACCGAGATAGTCAGGGCTCTTATGCTGGACAAGGCTAATGTTAGTGCCCTTGTCAGAAAGCTCAAGGAAGAAGGATATCTTCAGGTAAGACAGGCTGAAAACGATGGTCGTAAGTCCATGCTTTCCCTTACTCAAAAAGGCAAAGATATGGTTAAGAAAATCGACAAAATTGATAAGAAAATCAGCCAGATTATTGAAAAATCTGTATCTTCCGGTGACCTGAATAAAAGTCGTTCATTTCTGAACGGAATTCTTAAAATGCCTCAGTAACCTGTGTAAATTCGGGGGATCCAATTTGAAATCCCCCGTAACCTCCTGCAGCAGTAACGAAATCAATCCCCTTCCGTATCCCCCAAATAGGTTATAAATTTTCCTTTTATGATGTATCCGGTTTTCTATTCGAGCATCTAATTGAGTGATGCTAACGGTTATTCAATTACACATATTGATTCTGATCGTACTTGATAACAGTGTTTGTGCATATATTTTAAATTACAGTTAATGGGTTTGTTGTGCAATCATAGATTCATAATGTTAATTTGTGGACCAGGAACAGGCCCTCCTGTGGAGTCGTGTTATGAGTGGAATAATCCGGTATGCAGATCAAAATATTACAGAAATTTCTGAAGATAAAATTCCTCAGAAAGCACCACTTCTCGGATTACGAGGAGCCGTGTTATTACCTGGTGTTCTCTTACCTGTCTTTATAAGTAAAAAAGAATATATTGGTATGATTGAGGCGGAGGGACATCCCGGAGCATTGATAGCCGTTTTTACAAGAGAAAGTCATAATGATGATCGATTTGATTTAAATTCATTCTACAATCCCGGTACCCTTGGAGAGATTCATAGAATTTTGCCTGCCGGTGAAACCGGTTATCAGGTATTTATTCAGGGTGTTCAAAAAATTAGTCTGGTTGATATTGAACAACCGATAAAATCCAGAAAATATCCGCTGGCTGCTATTCGTCCCGTCTATGAAGATACCAAGGTTTCCAGATCACGTGTTGAGCGTTTTCGTGCCAGTGTATCCGGTTTTGTGGAATTTAATCCGGCTGTACCTGATGAGATATCCGTTTTTGTTAAAAGGCTTGAAAATCCATCAACCTTGATCAACCAGGCTTTGTTTCTGGCAAATCTGGATTTGAAAGAGAAGGTTAACATTCATTCTATGGATGGACTTGAGAAGAAGATGAAAGCTCTCCAGTCGATTATAGACAGAGAGTTTAGCCGACTCAAGCTGGAGCGAGAAGTTCGCGAGAAAGTGGATCAGGATGCCACTCGAATGCAACGTGAATTTTATCTACGAAAGCAACTGGAAACAATTCGCAAGGAGCTCGGTGATGATGACTTTCCGGATGAGATCAGTGAATTAACTGAAAAGTTATCGGCCAGAGATCTTCCAGAAAGTTTGCGTAAATCTGTAGATAAGGAACTTGTCAGGCTTCGAAAAAGTATTGAAGGAAGCCATGGTGGGGGACTTGAATCGTCTCAGATTCGTAACTGGCTTGAACTTGTTATGGACCTTCCATGGGAAGAGCCTGAGGTCAAAGATATCTCTCTCAAACGTGCTACCGAAGTCCTGAATGAGGATCATGAAGGTCTTGAAGAGGTTAAAAATAGAATACTTGATCATATAGCAGTTGAGCAGCATACGCGCGGTTCAGGCAGTCCCATTCTCTGTCTTGTGGGTCCTCCAGGTGTTGGTAAGACCTCACTCGCACGCTCAATCGCGCGAGCAATGAATCGTAACCTTGTCAGGGCTTCGCTGGGCGGAATGCGCGATGAAGCTGAAATACGAGGTCATCGTCGAACCTATGTGGGGGCATTACCGGGTAAAATAATCGCAGCTATGAAAAAGTCAGGAACGCGAAATCCTGTCTTCTTACTTGATGAGATTGACAAAACCGGTGTATCGTATCATGGAGATCCTTCCGCTGCGCTTCTGGAAGTTCTTGATCCGGAACAGAATTCGAGTTTTGAAGATCACTATCTGGGGCATCCATTTGATCTCAGCCGTGTTCTGTTTATTGCCACTGCAAATAATATAGACTCTATACCGGCTCCGTTGCTGGACCGGATGGAGGTAGTTCAAATATCAGGATATACAGCACGTGAGAAGCTGGTGATTGCCCGCAACCATTTAATTCCTGAGATTCTTGAATCGCTTAATCTATCCACTAAAAAAGTAAGTGTAACTGATTCAGCACTGGAACTTTTGATATCCGAATATACACGAGAAGCAGGTGTTCGATCATTAAAACGAAGACTGGATTCTCTTATACGAAAGGGATTACGAAAAATTCTGGAAGAGCGAGAGTCGTCGTCAAAATCAAGCGGTAAAAATGTACCTCTCAAGTCGATAAAATATTCTCCAAAGCATGTAAAAGAGATGCTGGGGCAGGGAAGATTTGTTCATGAAAAATCTGAAGAACCAGGGATACCTGGTGTAGCCATTGGTCTTGCCTGGACTCCTTTTGGTGGAGAGATCCTCTACGTGGAAGCTACTTCCTATAAAGGGAAAGGAC
>JBNKQE010000187.1:5793-9355 GCA_050295715.1 Leptospirales bacterium | reverse complement strand
CCACATAATACGTGGTGAGTAGTTACAATATATTTATATATGTTGAAATTTTACCGTCTAAGATAATATAGAGGGCAATGAGATTTTGAGGAATTGAAGTGGGACATCAATCTGAAAGAATCAATGGGGGCTTCCATGGATCTTGAACATTATCAAAAAGTTCACGATAGGTTTTCCATTGCGTGTCTTTACTTAATTTCCAGTCGTCCGATTCATGAGAGATTGTTAAAAGCTTATCGCCGCATTATTGACGTTAATACTGAGAACCTTCCCATCCACTCAAAAAATAAAATATCCTATCTGGTTACATTGTGTTCCGGTGAAACGGAAGGGCAGGATGACGCTGTTGAAAAATCGATTAAAACTTTAAGTGAGAAGCAGGCTCAGGACGCAGCGGAGTTGATTTTCAGTATTTTTATTGATATTGTTGAATCTGGCTGTGATGAATAAATTTTAATGTGAACAACAAATTACGTGGCCGATCAAAATATTCGCAAAGTCTATTGAACATCCTGGCAAATCAAGCAAACGTCATCATCAAACGAGTTAGAACCGTGAAACTGGATCAGACTGCTGTAGAGTGAATCCCTGTAATTTTCTATTATTGAAGTCCGGATTACCCGGCAGGTGCTCTGCATGTAAAGTTGGTTGGTTATTTTAACGGAAGCTCTATATTGACGAGGGATATCTGTGACATCTTTGATGCTCAGTTTTCGATCATTGTAATCAAATGGATTCAAATCAATAGGTAACTGTAAAACCCGCAAGATATCGACTGTAGTATAAATAAATGGATTCGCTCTTTATGACTGTATTGTCAAAGGGATTGATCCTGTATTTTTGTTGTTTTAGACGAAGTCCGGTTGCAGAGGCGAAAATCAGTATTTCCCCCGTTCCGAGAGATATTTTTTTTGTAAAGAGGGCAATAGCTTCATAACCATGGCTTTTATGTAAGTCAGCTTTGTTTAATATTCCACTGAATACCCAGTCATTATGAATATATGTATACGCAAAGGAGTAAATTTTCATGCCGTCATTTGTATAATCAGGTGGATCGGTATCATTGTTATTCTGAAATCTTTCTTCAATTAGAGGAGTATCTTTGTGAAAGGGGGAAATTCCATCCTGTTTATTATCAAAGGCCAATGTTTCTGTATTGGGTGAGGGGCCTGTTATTAATATTGAAGAATACCCTCCCATAATTCCCGGGGAGGGTCTTA
Source organism: Leptospirales bacterium (assembly GCA_050295715.1). Lineage (GTDB taxonomy): Bacteria > Spirochaetota > Leptospiria > Leptospirales > Leptonemataceae > JBNKQE01. The sequence continues at coordinate 8,135 of JBNKQE010000187.1, read as the reverse complement.
TACCTGAGAATCCACTGTTTACATTATCCTGATCATCCACATCTCTGCTTGTTGAGAGAAATGAGAAGGATCCTGTATGCTTATAGGCCATCTTGATCTCTCGAGAATAGTTCAGTCCTCTGGATGTATAAGGATGTGACTCATGAATAGATAGCGATGGACCGAGTCCGTAGGAAGCCTGGAAGAATCCCAGAAATCCCCGGATTTCCTTCTCTTCTTTAACTATGTATGGATTGGAACTCACTTCTTCTTCTTTCCCGTCCTGAAATATCCCATGAAAGATAAATGAGAAACGTTCAAGCTGTGCACTTGTTCGAGCGCCATAATAAATGACGTTAAGTGATGGAATACCGGGTTCTCCTTTTTGCAGCGTATATTGATAATTTGTACCGGTTGGGATCATAATTTCGTTTTTCTTTTCCCAGCCCGAAAACGTATAATATGCGGAGAGAATATCCAGTTTAAGTATTGGCGCATTGATACCAAAAATGAAGCCTCCCAATCGATTGCTTCCCGGGTCTTCGTCATATAGATACTTCTCTCTTCCTGCATACAGATAATAGATGCCCCCATGTAACCTGCATCCATTACATCCCAGATAAGGAATTTTGCGCAATGTTTGAAACAGGAGTCCGCCTGTATATCCATTGAATAGAAAACCTTCCGGATCAAGTTGAAAATAGGATATCCCCAGTCGAGCAGAAGATGAGTCGGCAGATTTATTTGAGCTGTAAACGGGACGGTTAAAAACATAATCAGCGGTGCATTGTTCATCGCTTCTGTCATTGCATTTTCGTTTTTCACCATTATAGTATAATGATGCAACAGCAGGAAAAAGACGGCCTTCAATATAAAGACGATTCTTGTTGCTGCGGTTGTAGCTCAGTTCTCCTCCCACCAGAAATCTGAATCCAAAGATCCTGTCATACTTCTCCATTGAAATATCCAGACCTCCATAATGATTGGTCCAGGCCTTATTCAGGCTGCGATACTCCTGTTCCAGTCCTCCTGTATCAGACCCCGCCGAAGAGTACTGGTGATATATGGGATAGATAAACAGTGATTCAATAAGACTACCGGAATATGTATTTTCAGTATTTTCCGATTCTACTTCTTTGTTTTTTGATTCAGCATAGCTCGTTTGTGCGAAAAAAAACAAAATGGCGATAGAAATAATAAAACTTCGCCGATAGTATTTCATCGGACTCCTCCGGTAAAGTTATCCAGCTGATAAACATAGACGTTACTGAGAAGGGCAAAGCCAGCCTCATTTGGATGAATGCAATCGAACAGAAAAGCCGATCCGGATGTGGGAGGACCTCCGAGTATAGTTCGTAAATCAATATATCTAATATCCGGATGTTCTTGAGAGATGGAAAGTAGTCGTTCGTTGTAAGAATCCATAAGGCCGAATGAAAATTCTGTATCAATAATATGATCGGTAAATCCGCGAGCCTTCAGATCTGCTCTGCAAAATCCCCGCAGTGAGAAAAGGTCTGTTACAAGTGGATTGTCAGGATTCAAGTAGTCGTAACCGTGAATAATCCAGATCAATGGCTCCCCCCCCATAGAGAGACTTTATAGTTGTTGCCGCTGTAAACTATCTTACGCAATATGGTTTCAATTTCATCCAGTTTAATAGTTTTTTCGCCTTCCGGATCAATATTGAATCTTGTTGCATCCTGTATTATGAGATCATTCCCACCCAGGGAGAGTAGCATATAACGTAATTCCGGGCCGGCCTCTTCAATAACCTTGAAATGGAGTCCTGTGTCTAGAATGACCTCCATTCGCTGTCCGGCCATTGTTGATCCGGATATCTTGAATCCGTATTGTTCCTCCAGAAACTCCCTGAAAGTCCTGGTTATTCTGACACCTCCCATAAGGTCAGTCCAGCTATCTCCAATCATTGCAAAACGTGTGGATCCGTTCGATCCGTTGCAGGAGCCCAGAGTGTGACACAGTTGTCCATAGATTGAATTGTTTGTAACATCTTCTTCGTATGTACAGTACATAGCTGGCAGGATCAGGATCCCTATAAGTGCAAACCTTAAGAGCAAAGAAAAAATTGATGATTTCATTTTAAGGAACAACATGAAATTCACGACCCATATGCAATCTCTAAACTCAGTAGAAATTTCGCCTAAAGTCAGCTCCTCTATTATGTACTGACGGCTATTTGATGAGTTTTTAGTGTCTATTACGATTAAAAACGACAAAAAAGAATGAAGTGACACAGTCGGATTTGCATCGCCATCTGAATCAATTGATGGAAATGGGAGTCGCACACTACAAGGTCCTTGGATGGACCTGCTTCGGAGCGACCGGACAGGGATGTCCGC
>JBNKQE010000187.1:0-5783 GCA_050295715.1 Leptospirales bacterium | reverse complement strand
ATAATGGAAGGGACTCGCATTTCCATCAATCACATAATACGTGGTGAGTAGTTTACAATATTATAGATTTAAAATGAAAGGATCTGCCTGGTAATTTTACAGGATATAAATCGTTGCGATGGTTTTTCTATTTACAAGTAGTGAATATTCAAAATCATGATTTTTATCGCATTCATAAATAGAGAAAAAATGAAAGTATTCTTAAATAATCTATTCTGGCAAAGGACTATTTTCTATTCGATAGTTCTAATCATCCTCCTGCTGTTTGGTGTAAAAACACCATTGGATTATACATTCAGCGGGGATGCCATGGACAAACTTTCCCAGGCATCTTTGTTAAATCCCGAACTTCCCGGATCGCTGAATTACCAGGGGAGTGAAATCGATCCGAATTATTCGTATTCTCCGCATTTTATCGTTCCCGTATCCGGCGGGATCGTCAGCCCATTTCCGTTTGCACTATCTGTGCTGTCTGCTCCCTTCTATAAAAGTTACGGAGCCAGTGGTGTGGCTATTTTTTACCTGATTCTTGTATTTATCAGTATTGTTGTTTTTGATATATTCCTGTCAAAATCTGTGGGGAATTTATGGCGCTGGTCTTTTATGACCGTACTGATACCGCAGGGATTTATGTTTCCTGATGTGACACTGGCGCTGATTTTGATTGTCCTCGGAACAGGATTATTTATAAACTCCGGCAAAAAATACGGATTCCTGTATGGGATTATCGCAGGACTGGCCATCTTTTTTCGAGTGGAAGCACTGATTTACAGTGTATCGTTCTTTTTTGCAGCAAGCGTTTATCTTTTTATAATTGGAATCAAACAGGAAAGGTCTGCTGTACAAAAATATCTTCTGTTTTCTATGGCTATGATTCCATCCTTTTTGATCTTTTTTTCCGTCAATGAATGGTACTATGGAGAATTTCTGGGGCCTCGAGTAGGAGTAAATCAGGGGATAATTTCCCTCTCTATTCTTGAGCGGTTTGCGAATGTTCCTGGACTCCTGTTTTTCAGTAAAGATCGAATCGGCTTTTTTGTCTGCATGCCATGGATTCTTGTTTTACTTGTTATGTTTCCATTTCGTAACGACTTGCGTAACCCTTTCCTGGGCTCATTGTATTATATTGTAATCATTTTATTTATGACAGCTGTATTATTTACAGCTCCCAATGAGGCAAATCGTGATTTTGGAAGCAGGTATTTAACATTAATTTTGCCGGTAATAATGCTTCTTGAAATGAAAGGGGGAGTAACGTTTGATCGGATCAGTGGTAAGATCATCCGAGGTGTTTTTTCTGCCTGGTCAATCATAATTGTAATTCTTGGTATGCAGTTTATTCAGGGGGCGGCAAAACATTCAAAGAAGACTGCAGATGAGATAAACTCTGTTCAGGCTGATTATCATCTATTCATGAGTAAAATAAATGCCCATCAGATGGGGCCTGTGCTTGTTGAAAAAATGGTCTTTGTAGTTACTTCCAGAGAAGATATTAGAAAGTTATTTTTATCCGGCAAGCCTGTTGCCGGTCAAAAAGTAGCCATACATGGATTCAATCCGGAGGGCCATAAAAGCAATGTTGTCTCGGCTTTTTCTGAACAGATTTCTCAGTATAACGACCTTTCCGACTTTCTTGATACATCCATGAGGTTAACCGAAGAAATCAAGGGAAAGTATAACAGGGCCAGGATTTATGAAATTAAGAAATAGACCATTGATGTTGGTGATTTCTTTGTAAAGACAAAAAGCTCAGCTTCGTTCCCCGATCAAATAGTGTGGACAGGAATATCTGTAACCTGGTTAGATTCTGTTCCGGTGCATGATAAAAATTATATATATATCGAATCCCAAAAACATGTCCGAAAAGAGTGTAGTTGAATAGAATGATTACTAATAAAACGAGAGTTGCCCCTGCAATCCAGCTGGCATTGATTCTAAGCAGGGCTTTTCTTTCTGATTTATTATAGTACCATGCTATCATGTTTGCCAGAGCAAATGCAAACATGAATAGTAATGTTTCAACACGAAACAGAGATGCGGCTGAAATGATTCCTCCTGAAAGCAACAGAAATGGATCAAATATTTTGATTGATTGTTTTTGAACCCTGTTTTTCCAGATTATCAAAAAAAAAGCCACAAGAGATGTTGTGATCGCAACATCTTCAAATCCTAAATATTGTATCCAGAGCGGTGTCAGGAATACCATGAAATTGAGCGAGGAAGGTCGCAGCTGGAAACCAAAAAAAAGGAATATAATCGTAAGTGAGAAAAGTATCAGCATTAAAAGTCATGAGGATTTCCTGAACGTATTATTCGGGAATGAATCTAAATTTCAAGAAATCCATTGTTTTTGATCCATATTGATAGTCTGATATTCTATATATTAGATTAAGTGTCATATAATTTCGTCTATAAATATAGTGTCGCAATCAAATCCTGAAGAATATTTCATTAAAACGTAAATATCAATTTTAGAGTATATATTATGCTTCTATTTTCATTTAGAAATGTATTTCGAAACAAACGCAGGACCTTCATAACTTTTTTTTCCGTAGTATTCGGAACATTGTTAATCACTTTCGTACGTTTTATGGCGTATGGAATTCATCAGGAATCTTTAATGAGTGCGGTAGAACTGTCTCCGGGATTTATGCAACTGGCGGCTTATGGATGGTTGGAGAACAAACCTGTGGAGAGAGCGCTGGATATTACACCCGGGCTTCTGGAGAGTCTTAAGGTTGATGGTGTCAGTGATATATCTTTGCGTATTGAAGCTCATGCTCTTGCCGGTCACGAAAATAATTCTGAATTTGTCAGCGTATTTGCTGCTGATCCCGAAATAGAAAAAAGACTGACTACTCTGCATAAAAAGCCTATAAAAGGGAAATATTTGTTTGAGACCGGGAGTGACAGTGTGCCGGTTACCCTTCCGGGTGGTAGTAGAATAAAAAAATTCAATGTTATTATGGGAGAGGTTCTTGCCAATAATCTGGATGTGAAGCAGGGGGATGAAATATCTCTGGTTACATCTCAATTTGACGGTTCGGTGGGAGCTATACTGGGGAATGTTGTCGGAATTTATAAAACCTATGATGTGGAACTCGATTCAATGCGAATATACATGCCATTATCAGCCGGTGAAAAACTTTTTGGACTGGGGCCTGTTGATGGCGAATACCTTGCAGAAGGGAACTATGAAGGGAAAAAACTTATGCGATATACAAATATTGCACTTGGAGTTGATAACTATCTAAAAGCTGAAGAGGTATATGCAAACCTGCACAAAAAATTCCCTGGGCCGCAGATAGATGACGGTCTACTGCCTGAAGACTCTTTTCATTATGATCCCGTTTTACATTTCTGGCCAGAGTTAATACCGGGGCTGTATGAGATTCTTGAATTTGATGATTACCAGAATGAGTTTAGCTGGGCGTTTATAATAATTGTTATTGCCTTCGGTGTGATGAATACGGTCCAGATGTCCATTCATGAACGAACACGTGAATTCGGTGTCCTCATGGCAATCGGTACCAAACCACATCAGCTTATTTACTCTGTGTTGATTGAAATGATAATCATACTGCTCCCAGGTCTGATACTGGGAAGTCTGGGGGGGATAGCGCTGGGAAATTACTTTCACGAAAATCCAATTCCTCTGAGCACCGAGTTTCATGAATCCTATGCTTCAATGGGATTTGATATGCCTCATATAAAACCAATAGTAAACCTGACACAGTTGTGGATTGGTGTATCGCTTTTATTTTTTCCATCAATAATACTCACTGTTCTGGCTGCCCGCAGGGTTTTCAAAATTGAACCCGTTAAAGCTATTGCAGAATATTAGAATACCGGGAGCGAACATAAATGAGATATCTGGAGAAACTAAAACTTATCATAACGCTTGGCTGGAGAAATATCTGGAGACAGAAACGTCGTTCGCTTCTTGTAATATCAACAGCCATGGTTGGAATAATGGGTGTTATGCTTACAATGGGATTGATGAATGGAATGATTAAGATGTGGGTGGACAGTTCTGTTGAGTCAGGAATCGGACATGTGCAGATTCGTCCTGCTGGTTTCAATAAAAGCAGAAAGAATTCCATGCATTTTAAAGACCCCCGGCCGCTCCGTCAACTTGTCGAAAAGGCGATGAATGAGTCTTCGGATCACTGGAAACATGGAGCTCTCCATTATGGGAATCGATTCGAGAGAAAGGGGTTTATTCGTCTGGGCTCTGCCATGCAGGGGCTTCTTGTTATTGGAATAGATCCGGACAGGGAGAAGGCGATAAGTAAGTATGATGAATGGTTGATTGACGGTAACTATCTGAATAGCAAAGAAGAAGATATCCCTGGAGTCATTCCATGTCTAATCGGAGTTGCCAACGCAAAAAAATTGGATGTGGGAGTTAATGACTATATTGTTTTGACGATCGGAGGAGCGGATGGGTCATCAAAATCGGTAAGAGCAAGAATTTCCGGAATTTTCAAATCAATCGCTGAACCTGTTGATAAATATAATATGGTTGTCAGGCGCGTTGATCTGTCGAAAGTCTATGGTTCTCAAGAAGCTGAATTAAGTTATACGGTATTTCGTGCAGAGAATAGGTTCCTGGCCGGTAATCTTAAAAACTATCTGAATGATGTTTCGGGGGCCGAAAGACCGTTGAAGAACCGATCCTTTGAGATCTTAACTTTTGAAGATATGCAGCCGGGAATTACATATATACTGTCTATGATTGACTCATTCATGGAAATCTTTATCCTGATTTTCATGTTCGGTTTCGCATTTGTTTTGTTGAACTCAATACTTATGTCCGTATTTGAGCGAACAAGGGAGATTGGGATTGTCAGGGCCATGGGATCACCCGGAGACGTTATCATGCTGACCGTAATTGTAGAATCCGTATTGCTCGGACTCATTGGAGCTATTGCAGGAATTCTTGCCAGTGCCATTATAATTCTTCCCTTGAATAAAGTAGGGATGTCATTTACAATGTTTGCCAGGGGCATGGAGAGAATGGGAGGATCCGGAACACTTTTTTATCCATCTATGAACCTGGATGATATTGTATCAGGAATTACGGTCGTTTTTGTAATGAGCTTTGTTTCAGCAATATACCCTGCCTGGAAAGCAATTCGGATGACTCCTGTCAATGCAATCTATCATAGATAGTGTTTGTAACCATATTTTCTATTTTTGACTGATTATACAAGAAAGAGATCTTCTCAATCATTTCTGAAAAAAATTTACAATAAAGATGGATTGTACTTGCATGTAACGTCTTATAACATTAAACGGATTCTTAAGACTTTAATGAAGCCAATCGGAGTCATCTGTGGTTAAAATAATTATTACGCTACTATTTCTAATGCTCACTTCCTGCAGTAACATGACTACAGGAATCCCAGGTCCTGAAGCAAAACAGAAGATTATGGACGCAGTGATTGTACGTGATGCAATGTTCGCCAGTTCCGATGCCGCTTATTACGGGGAAGATGCCTTTACATTGTTTTCCATCTACATTATGATTGATGACATTTTTGTATCAACTCTCACAGGGATTGACGAAAGCAAGAACTACACAGAAAATTCTGTAAATGATTGTTATAATAATATTCTATTCCGCGGAACACTTTTGGGCAGTATATCATGCAATTTGCATACAACATCCTTATAAATAATAGCAAAAATCCTTAACGAAAATTTTGCGCTTGCATCCAGGGTCAATGACTGCAGTGATAAGAGGTGACTGGTTCCGGAACTCCTGCGTTTATACTCTC
>JBNKQE010000186.1:0-9363 GCA_050295715.1 Leptospirales bacterium | reverse complement strand
GTTTGCGATAGACTTGGATCCAGGTAGAATGACATCACCCTCCAGCTTCCGTGCTCTTTCAATTTTAAGGATATCCTGATTTATTGTCATTCTGACCTGCCGATAGATAGATTTCCATGATATGACTATTTGAAGATAAACAGTAACTTTCCAGGTTCCATCAATCTCATTGCCAATCATGAAATCGACTATTTTTTTAGGGGCAGCGAGCTATTATCTGGTTTAGATGAGATCCAATCAACCTCTTGTTTCTCCAGCTACTGCTGTTCAACAGATTCCGGAAAAATGAATCCACAGTGGTAAAAACAGATACATACCTTACGTTTCCCATATGGGGTTTTATTTAAGTATACATTTCTGCAGTAATTATTATAGCTCCCCATTGTATTTACCAACACACACACAGAGGCGAATTATTCAGAGAGTTGGCAAAAATACCTGGTTGAGTGGCGACAGTTTAACCGACGATGTTCATAGTAATACGCAAAATAACCGAAGTAACACATACCCGGACATCGCCAGACAACCGCATCTTATTTTTCGATTTGCGGTATCCTCATAATGGCTTAAATATATTTTAAATAAATAATAAAAAACCACCTGTACGGGATATTGCATTATAATATTTTTACAATATAATCAATTACCATCCGGCATGACGCTGACGTGAGCATTTTGTTTACATGTCTATTATAAATGGTTTTATGCAAACCGGAGTTGTCACGGATATATGCAACAGTATAATATCTGCGATAACCTTTCGTAAATACTTATACAAATTGAATGATCCGGAGTCCTTGAGGATTTACAGGATTCAGTAAATGAACTGCTTGATCGTATTGATGGATTACTGCGGGAATCTATTGCATCCATCATTGCTGTCAGCAGATCAAGGTATTATTAGAGATTCCTGAGCGTTGCAATCAACCTGTTTTTGTGTATCAAAAGATCCAAAGCATCCAGGATATCCGTTACAATAATGTGAGAGTTTATCAAAGTTTCAGAACAGGCTCCCTCTTTTTGCAGAATACCAATCCCAGGGGCCGAGTGCTTTAGCATCATGGCATCATTTCTCCCGTTCCCCATCGAAACACAGGCATTGGCTCCAAGCCTCTCAACCAGGGATTGTTTGGCAAGCCTCTGGTCGTCTTCTCCAAGAATCTCGATTGCAACAGGCAATCCCTTCATATTACGTGCCACACTGCCATGAGTGTCCGCAGTAACCGTAAAGATTCTTAAGCTCCGGGATAAATCCTTGAGACGCTCAGCAACGCCTGGAATCAGAAGACCATCCTGGGCAATGGTTCCATTGTAATCGAGAACCAGATATTCTAAAACAAGTGTATCGTATCCGGGTATGGAAATCTGAATCATATCCGACTATGAAACGCAAAAGAACCGGAACAAGCACTTAACTGTTCAAAATAATTTTCAGGAAGAAACTGAAGACACAGCATCTTCTCTATTAATTAAACTGAAGATAGTTTGTAGAATTTCATTCCGGTCACTTGATAAACTGATAGAGTAAATCTGCTAATCAGGATAAATATCAGGATTAAGAATGACTATTTGCAATGGAATCCGGGGGAGTGATAACATTGGGCATCTGTTTTACCAGCCAATCATATTTTTACTTTACATCTGTATGCTTATGTTATTTATTGTAGTTATGAAACATGAAGTGCTGCATTCAAAATCAACCGACAGGCTGCGACGCTTCGGAAGTGTTCCTGTTAAGGCAGACTCTAAAGAGCGCTGGGGACTAATAAGCGGTGACTCCATAATCTTTCCCTATGCACTCAACAGAGAGGTTTTCTTCTATAATAAGGGTCATTCCATATTCAACCTGGACTGTGCCATGAGATTCAATCTTTTTACTCTGACTCAGGAGGCAGGCAGGATTGGTATACCCCCGGATGAAATATTGAATCAAATTCGTGTAAGAAGAGCCTTTACTCCATATCAAATTCTCGATTCGACCTATGAGCTGCTAACTGAAAAAAATCCGGATCCGGCTGGCCTCTCTTTTTTTCTAGCACCGCTCAAACAGTTCTATGACGGGGATGTGGCAGAAGACGAAGCCGATTATCTTATACAGATATTGATCGATATGCTCTCCGGACTTAAAAGACGGGGTATATCTTTCCTTCTAATAGAAAAAGAGAACTATGCTCACAGGCTCCATGAAAAAGCAATGAAGGCTTTTATTCAGTTAACCGGATCACTTCGAGTCATTCACAAATCAGAAATGGAACAAAGTAATCGTTTAGAAACATATGCAATTCCGGAGGCAATCCCCCATGGGTCGTACAGTGATACCATACTCAAGACAGATAGAAATGATAGGTCAACGCCTGAGCGAATTTCGCAGAGGGCTGTATAAAGAGGACCGCGATGCATTCGACAGACTCATGCACAGCGCAAAGCGAAGAGTCCAGGCCGGTGTTATGGGAGCTGAACCGGATCCCTTTCATGCTATGGCGATATCAATGCTGATAGCCATGCAAAAAGAGATAGATACCTTAAAGGTAAAAGTCCGTATACTTGAAAAAGAGATAGAAACACAGGATCATGGAGAGCAAAAAACAGACAGAAAAATTCAGGGGAACACTGTTTGATGTCTACAATTTTGAGGATTCAATCCACGTGTGGATTCTTACTGAAGAGGGAACACCGCTCATGTTCCATGATAGATTTCATCCGGTTATTTATGCCAGGGGAGAAAGAGTTCTACTTAAAAAATTAATTAGAAGACTTTCCGAACTGGATGCCCTTCTGCGGCCTCCCGAGGTGGTTAAGAAAAGACTCTTTTACGAGAACAAGTATGTCGAAGTCATTAAACTTGTAATCAAACGACCCTCTATATTATATAAAATCAAGCGAAAGCTTTTTCATTTCTATCGCAGGCTGGATATCTATCATACAGATATTGAGATTCCCACAGGTTACCTGTATTACAAAGAGCTTCATATCCCTGGAAAAGTATCGGTGATTGCTGACAGGAACAATGTAATACAGTCTATACGAATGGAGGATCGAATTACAGACTTTGATTATGAAATCCCCTCAATGAAAGTTCTAAAAATGAGCCTGGAGCACAGCCATCGCCTGGGATTATCTGATAAAAACAGGCTTCTGATTCATATCGACGAAAATACGTATCGTCTCTCTCCCGAAAACCCGGTGCGGTTTCTGGAGCAGGTAAATGTTATATTGGAGCGCTTTGATCCCGATATAATACTCACTCATTTTGGAGACAGCGCCATATTTCCTTTATTCTTCGAAATGGCTCAAAAACACAACATAGTTTTGAAACTTGACAGAGACCTTTTACCTCCAACGCGAAGGAGTATTATTCGTAAGGGTAGCAGTTTTATGACATACGGAAGCTGGATATACGCGGCGCCCTCCTACCCTCTTTTTGGCCGCTGGCATATAGACACGACTAATTCATTTGTATACAAAGAGACTGAGTTATTTGGAGTTATGGAACTTGCACGTATAAGTCGGATACCTGTACAGAAACTGGCAAGATCCTCCACCGGAGGAGCTCTTACCGCAATAGAAACACATACAGCTCTTCGCATGGATTACCTCGTTCCCTGGCAAAAGAGCTCTGTGGAAAACACGAAAACAGCTTATGAGTTACTGCAAATCGATAGAGGAGGACTTGTTTTCTCACCGCACACGGAAGAGTGCTATCTCTATGAAAATGTGGCACAGCTCGACTTCAGTCAGATGTATCCGACAATCATGAATATTCATAATATATCTCCGGAGACTATAAACTGCACCTGTTGTGATAAAAAAGATTCCCAACTTGTACCTGTGGCAAACTACCCGATCTGTAAAAAAAGGCGCGGGGTTGTCTCATTGTCACTCAAACATATTCTTGCAAGAAGGAAATTCTATAAAGAGAGACTCAAGTGTGAAATGGATGAACAATCCAGAAGAATATATTCGGAGCGACAGAACAGTCTCAAGTGGATGCTTGTCACATCATTTGGCTATCTTGGCTACCGAAATGCGAAATTTGGAAGACTGGAGAGTCACGAAAGTGTAACCGCTTTCGGTAGAGAGAAACTTATTACCGCAAAAGATATTTCGGAAGAGAACGGATTCAGAGTTATACACGCCATTACAGATTGTATATTCATAATCAAAGAAGCGGAAAATAGCAGTGAAAATGAACCTATAAATCATTCAAACAATAATTTAAACATATCATTTCACTCTCCTCCTCAAATGGAATCATCTTCGCTCGCAAAACTGGCTGGTTTTATCGGTGAGAAAACAGGTATTGAGGTGAATGTGGATGGGATCTATTCCTGGCTCGCCTTTTTTGCATCCAGAACAGATCCCGGTGTTGGAGTTCCAACACGATACATGGGAAGATTTTTCGACGGCCAGATGAAATACAGGGGAATTGCAGCCAGAAGAAAAGACACTCCCCTTTACGTCAGAGAATTCCAGGAACTGTTGCTCAATGAGATGGCGAAATATGCCACAATTAATGAATTAAAAAATATTCATCCTTATATGCATACCCTGTTTCGCCATGCCGAAGAAGATCTTTTATCACAAAAACATTCGCTCCAGTCACTATTTATAAGAAAAACAGTTAGCAAAAAGAGTGGAGAATATTCATCAAACACTCCGAATGCTGTTGCTCTGGCTCAGCTTGATAATGAGGGTATAGAAGTGGAACCGGGAGAAAAGATACGATTCCTTGTTATTTCAGACCCGGTCAATCCTCGTAAAAGACGATACCTTTCTGAAGAGAAAGCTACTTTACTGGAACAAAAGGGAGAGTATCCACAGATAGATTCAATGTATTATTTTAAACTTCTAAGAGACGCCTACCAGGAGGTATGGGAATTCTTTGCTCCACCGGGCTACTTTTTATCAAAGATCAATACGGCTCCCTCTCTCTTTCGCCATGACAGTAGTATTTTGTGATATTACTTCTTTTCCGAATAATGAAGAGAATATTTTTGAATCAGATTGAACCATTTTTACGTTGTAGATGTATGCAATATGAAACTCAATCAATACAACCAGACAAAGCAAGTCAGTCTACGTTTCTTGTCAGTAAGGAGCTTTATTTAAATTATATCGTACCTTGCTCAATAAGAGGTAGAAAGCTCTCACAATATCTCCATCGATTGCTTTATGACCCTGAGCTGCATACGAAACTGAAAGCTCTTGAATCCCGGAAATGGAAAAAACATTACCAGGATCCCGGTCAGGAGCTCTGTCCCCTTTTCTTCTACCCCGACGAGTCTGACTGGGCTTCTCTTTCAATCATTTCCAACGCCACTGGATATTCAAGATGTTACATTTTTGTATTCTTGATGTTAATAGATATTGGAGTCTTAAAAATCGCAAATGACAGAACTCCAGTAAATCCTGCCACCAACGTAATAATAAACACCTTCTATTGTTCTATTCTACTTCGCGTGAGTGAAAAAACTCTCACAAGAAAACTAAAGAAGACCAAAAAACGACCTAAATATCAACGCGAAAGCCATTGAGCAACTTCTTTCGCATGGTAGCTTAAAATGATATCAGCTCCGGCACGTTTGAATGCTATAAGAGTCTCCATTACAATCTTCTCATAATCTAGCCAGCCATTTTGAGCCGCTGCTTTAAGCATGGCATATTCGCCGGAGACATTATAAACTGCTACAGGAACCGAGGAACTTTCAGCAAGCAGTCTGACTATATCCAGATACGGAAGACCTGGCTTTACCATTACCATATCCGCCCCTTCCATAATATCCAGATCCAGCTCCCGCAGAGATTCATGCGAATTTGCCGGATCCATCTGGTAAGTCTTCTTATCACCGCTTTTGGGGGCACTGTCCAGTGCATCACGAAAAGGTCCATAGAATGAAGAGGCATATTTTGCTGTATACGACAGAATTCCGACTCCCGTATGCCCCGCTTCATCAAGAGACTCACGTATGGCAAGCACTCGACCATCCATCATATCACTGGGAGCAACAATATCAGCTCCGGCTTCGGCCTGAATCACAGCCATACTGGCCAGCACATCCAGTGTTTCGTCATTCAATATTTGTCCGTCTTTGACAATGCCATCATGCCCGTCAGAAGAGTATGGATCCATCGCCACATCGGTGATTATCAATAGATCCGGCACTGCATCTTTTATCATTCGAATGACCGCAGGATAAAGCCCATCAGAATTTTTCGATTCTGAAGCCATTGAGTCTTTTACTGAGTCAGGAAGTGCCGGGAAGATAGCAACACCAGGAATCCCCAGATCATACAGTAGCTTGCACTCTTTAACGATAAGATCCGGGCTCATTCGATAAATACCCGGCATGGATTTAACTTCTTCCTTTTTATCTTTTCCATCAAACACAAAAAGTGGCATGATCAAATCATCGGTTCTCAGATGATTCTCTCTAACCATACGGCGCAGAGATTCAGTTTTTCGATTACGACGGGGACGATTTAACATAGACCTGATTGCCTCATAGCCTTTCTGTACGGCAACAATAATTCTGCTTTACCTTCAGGAATACCTGCTTACTATCATACCATGAAACATGATATCATGATACTTTCCGCTCAGGATGTAGCCTCTCTTTATCCGATGAAAGATGCCATCCGTGTCATAGAAAAAGCCTTCAAGGATTTCGCTTCAGGAAAGATGAGGATGCCCTCAAAAGTTTACCTGGATCTTCCTGAATACCACGGTGATTTCCGCGCTATGCCTGCCTTCTCTCTTGGAGATAAAATGGCTTCTGTAAAATGGGTCAATTCTCATCCCGGTAATACAAAAAAAAATATTCCCGCCGTCATGGGAACTCTAATATTGAATGACGCAAAAACCGCACTGCCTCTTGCGATTATAGAAGCAACTGTTTTAACTGGAATTCGCACAGGAGCAGCAGGCGGAGTGGCCGCGAAATACTTATCCAGAAAGAATGCAACGATTGCTTCATTTATTGGTTCCGGAACCCAGGCTCATTTTCAGATGGAGGCACTTCTCGCTGTTCGACCTGTTAAAGAAATACGTCTATTCGATATGTCCAAAAAAGCTATCGATCATACTGTAACCTGGCTCTCTAAATTTTTTACAGGAAAAGTAATAGTTACAAATTCTATCGATGAGTGTATATTCGGTACCGATATTATCGTAACAACTACTCCAGGAGAGCACCCGGCAATTGATCACATCAAGGCTTTTCCTTCCGGCGTGCATATAAATGCTATTGGTGCCGATGCCCCCGGAAAACAAGAAATAGCGTCAAAACTTCTGAAAAAATGCCGCATATATGTTGATGAATGGGAACAGTCTTCTCATTCGGGAGAGGTAAATGTCCCCCTCTCACAAAAAAAAATAACAGGAAAGAACATTAGCGGTTCACTCGGAGAAGTTCTCACTGGAAGTATAAAGGGACGCGAAACTCCAGATGACATAACCCTTTTTGACTCAACCGGACTTGCGATTCAGGATCTTGCCTCAGCAGCTCATATTTATCGCATGGCAAAAAAACAAAAAAAAGGAAAATATGTAAATCTTATGTAGTAAAACCCAATGAATATCTCCCTGACAGGTATACATTATGCATCAACTTTTCATTGATACTCTGTATACCTGCAATATATCATTTTCTTTTTTCCAATAATTCATTACCTTTTAAGTTGATTCTTCGTATAAATCAATGCATCTGCATCCCTGCGTATCAACCTAACCCGATTTATCATTCAAAACACCAAATAATCCACAGCTTCACCCGTTTTTACAATATTTTCATCAATGGATAGATTGGATAACTCATAGATTGTTATAAATTAGACAATCATTACATTTATTTCAATAAACTTACATTCTTATATATATAATTTACAAATATCTAAATAAATTCATTAATAAACTCAAATTCACACTCTTGAATTTATTCAAAAAAAAGGTTGAAATATCAGACGGGTAATTGATAATTAACACTGGTATCGGTAATTTCTCAATCCTCGTCGCAACGCGACACAAAAGATTCTAAACAGTTCAAACCTCGCAGGTTTCGTCGATACCAGACAAACAGATTGAATAACACATATCCCGGAATCGTTGGATCCGGGCGCATACTTTAGATATAGCTTGAAAACCTTATAGTCAGGGTTTTTACAGGAGCTGATTATTACTGGGCTTTTAATTAGCCTCGCGTCTGATCCTATGGATTCGGGAAATATTTCATCCGGAAGATACAATGGATTTAAAGACACAAGAATACGGTGACAACCCAATAGAAAAACGTGACACTGGTCACTATGTCAAAGAATACAATGATGGGTTTGTAGATAAATGGGATGAACTCATTGACTGGGATGCTCGCGCATCAAGCGAAGGTGATTTTTTCATAAAAACTCTGAAAGAGAGAGGAGCTAAAAAAATTCTTGATGTGGCGTCCGGAACCGGATTTCACAGCATTCGCCTTATAGAAGCAGGATTTGACGTTTACAGCGCTGATGGAAGCCCTGTAATGCTTGCGAAAGCCTTTGAAAATGGTCGCAAAAGAGGACATATTCTCCAAACAGTTCAGGCTGACTGGAGATGGCTCAATCGCGATGTAGACGGCAAGTACGATGCAGTTATTTGCCTGGGTAATTCCTTCACTCACCTCTTTGATGAACGTGATCGTCGCAAAGCTCTGGCCGAGTTTTACGCAGCGCTTCGCCACGATGGTGTACTGGTTATTGATCAAAGAAACTATGACATGATCATGGACGAAGGATTCAAATCGAAACATACTTACTATTATGCCGGTGAAAATGTAAAAGCCGAACCGGAATATGTGGATGATGGCCTCGCCAGATTTCGCTACGAATTCCCCGATGGTTCCATTTACAATCTCAATATGTTTCCTCTCCGCAAGAACTACGTGAGAAAGCTCCTGCGCGAAGTAGGTTTTCAGAAAATCACTACATACGGAGACTTTCAGGAAACTTATCATCAGGATCAACCGGACTTCTTTGTACATGTAGCTGAAAAGTATTACGGTGATGAGTATGATAATGATAATGATAATGATAATGATAATGAATAATTATTCGTTATCCATTAACGCACTCATGTAACAGAGCAGTAACAGTCTTTTCCATGCAGAATTCAGACAACATCTGTCCCGAATCTCTGCATGGTTATTTCCATGGATTCTGTATTGGAAAAGTCTGTTTTTGCCGAATAATAATGTTAATTCTGCTTTTAAATATCACAATTACTATCGAACGACACAGCAACAAGGCTGGATGTTTTCTTAAATCGGACTTCCAACCGCTTAAAGAAATATCCCGATCGGTTTAAAACCGAATGGGTATTCTTATTACAAAATA
>JBNKQE010000185.1:0-9521 GCA_050295715.1 Leptospirales bacterium | reverse complement strand
GGCTATAGAATGAATTAAAGAGAACATGTGAAATCCTGACCTGAGAAGGTGGAGGTAGGGATTGAAACCTTCAAGAGTGATTGCTAGCTGCAATATGATGGATGTTACAAGGATTCCCTGGAGAAATGCTACAGTGAATGATATTTGGTTTTTTGAAATCGCATAGTAAAGAAACGAGCATGAAAATATAAAAGCAGTTATTTGAATAAAACCATAAGAATACGTAGAAATCTGAACGCTGTTAGTTATGAATTGTAATAGAAATATTAAAAGCATATCCGGAAAAAAAACTGGAGCCGGTGGTAGCATCCAATCTGATAATGAATTTCCATTGATGCACAGATCTCTATAAAGCGAGTGGAGATACATAGAGTCTGCATCGAATAAGAATCTATTTATTATTTCCCTGGATACAATTGTATCCATAAGTTGAAGAATTGTGAATGAGAATAATAAGAATGCAATTACCATCAAAAAGTATGGTAAATTATGAAATGTTCTATTCAATTAAGTCACCGTATACTATGGATTTATGAATAAAAATTCAAAGAAGATTTATCAACCTGCTACAGGTCTTAAAAATATTAAATATAATATTACGAGAATTCCCAGTATGTTCACAGGCATATTGACATCCTTTCTTTTGCCTGTAATCCATTTTACAATAGGATAGGATGCAAGACCAATAGCAATACCATCCGATATGGAAAAAGTAAATGGAATTCCTGTAATTGTTAAAAATGCTGGCAAGGCTTCGGTAATATCATCCCACTTTATATCGAGAATAGACCGCATCATAAGAGAACCGACTATAACTAACGCCGCAGCTGTGGCAGGCGGATAGGATCCTATCATTTCGACCAGTGGACCAAAAAATAAAGCGGTCAGGAAGAGTGCACCTGTGATTACTGCAGTCAAACCTGTTCTACCTCCTTGCTCGACACCGGCAACACTTTCGATATAAGCCGTTACGGTACTCGTCCCGCAGAAAGCACCGGCAACAGTTCCTCCTGCATCGCAGAGAAATGCCCTGTCCACATTTCGTATCATTCCTGTGTTATCATTAATTCGTGCATGTTTACCAATGGCAAGTAGAGTTCCCGTTGTATCAAACATATCCATAAAAAGGAAAATCAAAACGAAAGGAATCATTGAAAGAGATATAGCACCTCTCAAATCCAGTTTACCGAAAGTTGGCAGCGGTGAGGGAGGTATGGAAAGAATCGATGTAGCCTCTTTGAATCTTGAAAAAAGTTGAGACTCTTTCAGTAATACAGAAGTGGAAGGATCAATAAAAAGAGGAATGACCCACCTTAAAAAAAGTGCAAGGAAAACGGCAAATATAATACTTATAAATATAGATCCCGGAATTTTTCGCGCATGGAGTGCCACACTCAAAAATAGTGATGCTGCGAATATAAAAATATCGGGTGAGAATACGGTTGCTGCAAGGCTCATACCGGTAGCCGAGTCGTTAATGATTAAGCCGCTATTCTTTAATCCAAGAAGAGCGATGAACAGACCAATTCCAGCTGCTATTGATGTACGAATTCCAGGTGAGACTGCCCGCATAACAATCCTGCGGGCTCCTGTAAGAGAAAGTATTACAAAGATCACTCCGGCAATGAATACAGTTCCCATCGCTGTTTGCCATGGTACCGGAAACCCGGCAGTCATTGCGGCCGGGATAACGGTTAGAGTGAAGAAGAAATTTTGTCCCATTCCTGGAGCGAGACCAATGGGAAGATTTGCATAAAGTCCCATTGCTATGGTGGTCATCGCAGAAATAAGAATAGTAACGGTCATTACCGCCCCTGCATCCATTCCGGTGTCAATCCCAAACAGAAGCCCCGAAAGAATGGCCGGCTGTAAAAAAATAATATAAGCCATTGTGAAAAATGTTACACTGCCGGAAAGTAGTTCTGTTCGGACATTTGTTCCGTTATCATGTAAATGAAAGAGGCGTTCTATCATAATACAATAGACAATCATCATCTCCTGATTGGACAAGCCCATTTTATCAAGACAGGAGAGAATGAATTGCTATATGACGGGAATGGAAGCGTGACAAAGCATTCGACACTTCTGAAGTGCCGAATGCTTATTTCAAAGTAATTCTAAAAACAGGAAATTATAGGGGGTCTTTATACTGGATTAAATCAATTGGCACAGGCCAGAAGATCTGTGTCGCAAGAATTTCCCATACCGATCCATGCTGAATGACCGCCTCTTACAGATGCTGCCTGAGTATAGCCCAGAGATCGAAGAATACGAGTTGCTGTGAAAGAACGGTTTCCTGAGCGGCAGATTACATAGATTTTTGCATCTTTTTCAAACGGAATCTGAGACTGAATGGCATCACCCTGAGCCATTATATCCTGCAGTGGAATAAGTACTCCGCCCGGAACATGATGTTCCTGGTATTCGCCGGGTGTTCGCACATCCAGAATATGAATTTTGGGATCCGCTTTGTAAGCCGCTGCAAAGTCCTGAATAGAGACTTCAAGAGCGGGACCGGCGGGTTGACTCTGAGCGGACTCTGAAGCTGGTTTATTGTTGCATGAAGCAGTTACTCCTGCAAGAAGGATAATTCCCATCAGAATCCATGGTGTTAGAAATGCTTTTCTCAAATTTTTTGACATTTTACTCTCCATTAAAATAATCGAATATTCGGATAAACGAATGCAATTAGTAAGACAACTACCAGTTGAAAAGTTACAGAATTTATTCCAAATTTGTCTGAAAGTGATGCGGGAATGAATGGAAAAGCCCCGCTTTTACGGGGCTCCCTGTTTACTCTAAGACTATGAGCCGGAGATAGCGCTTTTAAGAGCCTGTTCCAGAGTATTCCATGATAGAGTGGCACATTTAACACGAATGGGATATCGTTTCACTCCCTGCAGTGCTTCAAGATCTTCCAGTTCGTCAGGAAACTCTATCTCTTCATCGGTCGTCAGCATGGATTTAAAACGAGAAATCAGTTCATGAGCATCCTCTACCTTCATCCCCTCAACCGCATCAGCCATAAGTGAAGATGATGCAGTACTGATGCTGCAACCATGACCATTGATTCCAATATCTTTAATTATACCATTTTCAATCTGAAGTTCCAGTTCCACTTCATCGCCACAACTGCGATTTACGCCGCTTTCTTTAATATTCGCATGCGGTACCGTATGTCTGTGTGACGGTTTTTGTGAATGTTCAAGAATTATATCTTTGTAAAGTTCATCGCTTAAGGACACTGCCGAAAACCTCCATAACCTGATTGACTCCCCGAACGAATGCTTCGACATCCTCGGGGCCGTTGTAAATATAAAAACTTGCACGGACGGTTCCCATGGGAAGATCCAGTTTTTTCATAAGCGGTTCATTGCAATGGTGGCCGGCACGAACGGCTACACCTTCCGCATCAAGGATACCGCCAACATCATGCGGGTGAACACCGTCAACATTGAACGAGAGAATGCCGCCACGTTTTGTAAAATCACGAGTTCCGTAGAGAGAAACACCATCTATTGGTTCAATAAGCTCCAGAGCCTGGGTCAACAGGGCTTCTTCATGAGCATGAAAATTCTCAATTCCTATTGCATCGATATAATCAATTGATTCGGCGAAAGCAACAACTCCGGCAATATTCGGAGTTCCAGCTTCAAACTTTTCCGGAATAGGAGCAGGTTTGAAACCGTCTTTCCATACAGTAAGAATCATATCCCCTCCGCCCTGGTAGGGGGGAATGGATTCGAGGATCTCACGTTTTCCGTAAAGAGCACCAACCCCTGTGGGGCCGAGCATCTTATGCGCACTCAGAGCGTAAAAATCACAGTCAATATCTTGAACATCAACTTTTGCATGTGGAGCACCCTGGGCTCCGTCTACCACAAAAAGGGCACCTGCTTTACGCGCCGCTGCAGATATCCTTTTGAGATCGTGGATTGTTCCCATGGAATTACTTGCATGGGCAACTGATATAATTTTAGTGCGAGAAGAGATTACAGAATCAAGTGCATCGTAATCATACTGCATGTCTTCGGTTAGCGGTATGTGTTTGAGTATTGCTTTTTTCTTCTCGGCAATCATCATCCAGGGGACCAGATTTGCATGGTGTTCCATCTCGGAGACAAGAATCTCATCTCCTTCCTGAAGATTCTGGTCTCCCCAGGTTGAAGCTACAAGATTCAAACCTTCTGTTGCATTACGGACGAAGATTACAGTTTCCGGTTCCGGGGAGTTTATGAACCTGGCAAGTTTCTCTCTGGTGCGATCGTAAAGCTCCGTTGCCTGGTAACTGAGTATATACGCACCACGATGAATATTTGCATGTGATTTACGATAATATTTTTCGTATGCCTGAATGACTGATTCCGGTTGTTGAGAACTGGCAGCACTATCAAGAAATGCAAGCGGTTTGCCATTCATGGTTTCGCCAAGAAGTGGAAAGTCCTTTTTTATATTTTTGTAATCCAGAAGTCCCATGATAATAGTTTCCAATCCTGTTTTTTGCACTGACCATCATTACGGCAAGTCCACTCCATATCCACTCATTGAATCCTGTGGATTCTTCATATGCGTAAAGTTGGGGACAGCCCTGAAAAGAGTTTTCAGGACCGAGGAGCCGGCCCAATAACCCCTCTCTCTCTACAGTATGTCGGTTTATTCCTAATGAAGGAATAAACCGACAACGGGTCAATCCAAATTAACCTCAATCATTCCATCATTAATTCGAACCTCATAGGTTTCTAGAGGTTCTGTGGCAGGCATTTCGATTGCATCTCCATTTTCCATACGGAATCTGGCTCCGTGAGCTGCACATTCGATTATACCATCTTCAACAAGATAACCATCTTCCATAGAAAAATCATCATGCGTACAGGTCTCCTGCACTGCGAAGATATTTCCATTCTGTCGAACAAGCACAAGACTTCCTTTTTTTAAATGAAAAGCCTTTATATCACCTTCACTCAGATCGGAGTCCAGGCAGATGGCAATAAAACTCATGCCCTGATTGCCTCCTGAAGAGCCCTGTCCATTGCTTCTTTCTCTTCGTCATTGATCGGGAGAGTTTCCACAACTTCACTGACAAAACCCTGAATCAGCAGACTTTTGGCATCATCTTCAGAAATTCCACGTGCCATGAGAAAGAAGATAGCTTCCGGATCAAGGTCACCGACTGTTGCGCCGTGTTCGCATTGTACACTTTCAGATTTCGTGACAAGACGAGGCATTGATTCTGCACGGGCAGTTTTATCCAGTAGAATATTACGGTTTACCTGAAGGGAGTCGATATTCTTTACACCTTTTGGAATCTCAAGATAACCATCAAAAATACTGTGGGCTTTATCTTTCAGCACAGTCTTATAAAGAATATTGCTGATAGAGTTACTGGCGAAATGCTCGGCATGGAATTCCAGATCATGAAACTCCCGTCCGCGCCCGACTCCCAATCCTTTTACAAAAAACTCGGTTCCCTGCTCTAACAATCTGGAGACAATAAAACCTTTGCCATTGGCACCCCCCATATGAATCGGGTAATTATGGATCGTCGAGTTTTTATTCTGTTCCGATAGAAAGGTTATAAAATGCTGTTCGCTGTCTGTGAAAAGACGATGACTCACATATTTCAGGTGCGCGTTTTCTTCCATGAATACTTCAGTTGCCGGTGTCCATAATACATAATCATCAGCAGATGTTCCTTTGTATTCTTCAATGACAAGTAGATCGCTATTTGTTTCCTGGAAAATAAACAGTAAATGAGCTACGCTATCGCTTGAAAGTGATGAATGTGTAATTCGAACACGTCCACTGGATCCTTTTCCGGCAACAATCACACATGAATTATTATATGCCGCAAGATTCATCGCGCGAAATATATTGCAGTTTTTGTCATGAATTATATCTTGAAAGCGTTTCTCAATTTTTGCGCGCAGATCAGGCCTCATAAGGGCGTCATCAATTGAGAGTAACTCAATACCAGAACCATCTTCCAGTTTTGCATCCAGAGTGGAATTGCTCTGCAGAGGCGAAAACTTCCTGGGATCAAAACCCTTTAAGTTGACTTTTCTCCAGGCTTCCTGGTCTTTACCCGGAATTTCCAGTGATTGAAACTTTGTAAAAGCTTCCATGCGAAGATCAGTTTGTTCACCGGACTCGTTACGTGCGCGAATAGATTCTTCTGTAATTGCTGAAATGGCTGTCTGCGTCATACTTTAAACTCCGCTTTTACCCAGTCGTATCCTTCGGATTCCAGTCTTTCAACAAGTTCATTTCCGCCACTTGTAACAACACGGCCATCCATATATACGTGTACGCGGTCGAGAGTCAGATAATTGAGGAGTCGCTGATAATGTGTGATTACAAGCATGGATCGGTTTTCATTCTTCTGTTTGTCAATATTAGTTGCAATAATGCGAAGTGCATCGATATCCAGGCCTGAGTCAATTTCATCAAGGATGGCAAATTTTGGCTGCATAAGGCTCATTTGCAGAATTTCATTTCGTTTGCGTTCTCCGCCGGAAAAGCCATCATTTACATAGCGTCTGGCAAAATCTTCGCGCATTTCAAGAGACTCCATTGCCCCTTTAAGCTCGCTTCGAAAGGCTTTGAAGTTTATCTCTTCGCCACGAATATTTTGCAGCATATTGCGCAGGAAATTATTTACTGTAACTCCAGGAATAGCAACCGGACTTTGAAAGCTCAGGAAAATTCCTTTACGAGCTCTTTCATCGGTTGTCATTCCCATTATTGACTCACCGTCGAGGAGAATATCACCTCTGGTTACTTTATAGTGAGGATGACCCATGATAACATTGGATAGAGTCGATTTTCCCGATCCATTTGGACCCATGATAGCGTGGATTTCTCCACGAGGAATTGCCAGGTCAACGCCCTTCAAAATGGGTTTCCCTTCTACTTCCACATGCAGGTCTTTAATTTCCAGAATTGCTGACATTTATAACTCCTCTTACTCTATTGTTTAGTATTTCTTGATTGATTTGTGGTTGATTATGAATCTGAATTCATTGATATGGCTTTACCATCTTCAAGAATCATCTTAATTAACCTGGTAATTTCAACGGAATATTCCACATTCAGATCTTTTACAACACCTTCGCAAAAACCATTGATGATCAGAAGTTTGGCATCATCTTCGGTAATTCCGCGGCACTGGAGATAGAAGAGCTGGTCTTCATCTATTTTAGAAACGGTTGCTTCGTAATTCAGTGCGCCATTTTCGCCGCTAATATCATTGTAAGGTGAGGCATGAGATTCGGATCTTTCGTCAAGAATCAAACCATCACATTTTACATGGCTGACAGCGCCTTCTGCTCCCTTTTCAAACTTAACAAGGCCGCGGTATGAGTTAATCCCACCATCCAGAGAGATACCTTTGGAGAGAATATTACTTCGAGTATTTTTTCCAATATGGATTATTCGTGCACCGGTATCCTGAATTTGACCGTTTCCGGCAAAGGCCAGAGAGAGAACATCACCGGTCGAGTTATCACCTTTCAGGACAATACCAGGATACTTCAAAGTGTTCGCACCCACGTTAACATCTGTCCAGCTTATATGACCGCCCTCTTCGGCAAGACCACGCTTGACAGTCCAGTTATACATGTTCTTCTTCCAGTTCTGGATGGTTGTGTAAGAAATTTTAGCATTTTTATGCGCTATAAGCTCTACCACAGCCGTATGGAAGTTTGTGCCTGAATCCTGCAGGGATGTACAGCCTTCACTGTATTCCAGGTCGGCTCCTTCTTCGGCTATCAGGAGCGTGCGCTCATACTGCCCGGAGGAGGCTGCCGTTACCTTGAAATAAGCCTGAAGAGGCATGGGAGTCTTTACGCCCTTTGGAATAAATGCAAATGAACCCCCGCTGAACACTGCGGAATTCAGAGCCGAGAACTTATTGTCACCGGGAGTAACAACCGTTCCAATATATTTACGTACAAGATCCGGGTGTTCACGGATGGCTGAGTCAATATCGCTGAAAATAATTCCCAGTTCTTCCAGTTCTTTTTTTACATTGGAGTAAACCGTTTCGGAGTCTGACATTGCCTCAAGGCCAGCAAGGTACCTTCTTTCGTGTTCGGGAATGCCCAGCCTGTCAAAACTTTCAAGAACCTCAGGATCTACTTCATCCCAGGATTTTTTTAGTTTCTTATTGGTTCCAACATAATGAACATATGAGTCCAGATTGATGTTAAAATGAGGAATGAATCCCCAGGTGGGCATGGGTTTGCTTTCATAGATCTCAAGAGCCTTCAAGCGAAACTCGGTAACCCATCCTGGCTCGTTTTTTATATGAGAGATAGATTCAACTACCTTTTTGGTAAGTCCCCGTGGAAATTGGTCGGGTGCATAATATCTATCTTCAGTATTTTTAATTGCAAGATCTCCAGCCATCTTTGCCCTCTCTTATTTAATAGTAAACAAATGAACATTGCTTCAGTATTCAATAACTAAAATAAAAAAAAATCCCGATTTGTTCCAGATTTTGAATGGCTATACATGTCCAGATTCGGTAAACTACAGCTCTGTTTTCATCAATTTTTTGAAGTTGATAAAATCCACCGGTCGAATCTATGAAGAAAACTCATCTTTATGGATTGTTTTTTTACAGTAACAATTTCGTCAATTGAGAACAGATATCAAAATGATGGTTACGGAAAATGTGTGACTTTTTCATCATTTCAGATGTTTGGGCAGGTATTGTAGTATGAGAGTCAGGCACTCAGCCCTATTACTCAGCGGTTATAATGAGAGTGCACCAGGTTCTTGAACTCTTCCCTGGTGGATGCTTTCAGAAGTGTTTCCAGCTCTTTAGTTGTCCATGCCTTTAGACCCAGCTGCATTGCCTCATCAGTAGACCCTCCAAGAATCAGGGCCTGGCTGTAGTCTTCTGGATATTTCAGTCTGTCTGTGGAGAATGCTACATAATGTAACTCTTTGTAGTAGTTCACTCCAATTTTTATAGCTTTCTGGGCATCCTGAAAAGGAAAATTGACTCCAATCCAGATGGCTCCGCTGGCATTATCCGAATAAGGAAGGTCTGTTCGTGGTAATATCTCGGATTTCATTCCTGCATCCTCAAGCAGGTATATGGATCTGTATGCAATATCGTTGTGAGTAAGTAAAACAGTCGGTAATTCCGGACCCCGGGGGTAGAGGGTTCTCCAGATTGAAAGTGGTGTAATTGTCTCACACGAAGTTAATGAGAGAGAGATGAGGATTGACAGTACAATTATTGAAAATTTGCGAGCTTCAGCCATAAGTCGGATACCTGGTCATAAGATGCCGGAATGGTCCGGGGCGTCAATCTTATCCTTGCCTCAAGGCTCTTCATTTGAATCAAATATATTGATGAAAAGATGCCACAAATATTTAAAATAGAGGAAAATTGTAATAATATATAATTAGTAATTTGTATCAGTAAAAAAATTCTTCAGAGCATATGAAAGTGTAATCTAGTTTTATTAATCTCGTTGTGTAGAACACAATAGTGAAAATAGGCATAGTAT
>JBNKQE010000184.1:0-9533 GCA_050295715.1 Leptospirales bacterium | reverse complement strand
GGTGGATTATTTATGGGCGAGATCGGATTCATTTTGTAGTGAACCGAACAATCTCAATATGGACCGTAATGTTATATCTTGAGAGGTCTGCCGAATAGCGGAGCATATATCCTTGAATAAAATGGCTGGTAATAGTGTATTTATCTTGTTCTGTTTGAGTATTCACTGGGATTTTTAATTGATTAAAGAATTACTGCATTCTTTTCCCGAGAAGATTGAGCTTATATTTTCGAACTATTTCCGGAGTAACAATTTTTCCCGTATGACTTTTGAAATAGAGAGCATCAAAGGGGCATTGAACAATGCAGGCCCCGCATTGGACACACTGTTGTGAGCGTGGAATCGTTGCAATTCTTGCGGTATAATCTACTTCAAAACAGTTTCGAGGACATACATCTTCGCAAAATCCTGCTCCTTTGCATAACTCCGGATCAATAGTG
The DNA here is from genome assembly GCA_050295715.1 of Leptospirales bacterium. Taxonomy (GTDB): domain Bacteria; phylum Spirochaetota; class Leptospiria; order Leptospirales; family Leptonemataceae; genus JBNKQE01. The sequence continues at coordinate 9,093 of JBNKQE010000184.1, read as the reverse complement.
ATACTGAGATTTCTATCTTCGTGTGTACCGCTTTTATAATCGGGAGTGCTGCCCATTAAATCATAACTTAACATTGAAATGATGGCGAGGCTTATCAATCCCCACTCAGTAAGAAATGCCAGAGGAGGTGTATCCTGAAATAATGCGTATGAATAGATACACAGCAATGATACTATCCAGATCAGGAAAGGGACTCGCGTGAATTCAATCAAGCTCTGTAGACAACCTGTTTGAGTACCTTTTTTCCCGGAGGGGAGCCATCCGGAATAGAGAGGGAACAGTGTAAAAATAAAAATAGATAAACTCCAGATCATTAAATTAAATGCGATAAGGAGGTCATTTGCAAAAAGTAATAATACAGGTGATACAATTATTGAAAAAGGGAAAGCCCACATAACAGCCATCTCCCATCTTTGAATCAGCGAAAAATTTACATTTCGCATTTCAGTGTCTTTCTTTTTATTGTTCCGGAGGAAGGAGGCAATATCTTTTGCATATACGGGTCCCCATAGAACACTCCAGCCTGATTTTTTCTTTATAGCATTTGCTTCAATACCAGTAGCAGCTAGCTGTGGCAGGATAATCTCTCTGTGCTCTACGAGATTCTCTATACCACTTGTTTTTATTACTGAAATTATATCATGGTTTGTCAGATGCCCTCCGGTTGCAGCACACCAGACATTAATTCCTTTGCTGTTCGCAACAAGCAGGTGGCAGTCTATCTTTCTTAAAGCCTTCTTTACTCGCAATACTGTAAGGTGATAATTTCCTGTCAGTAGAACGGGCGAAAGTGAATCTGGATTGCCAATTGTGTAAAGTCCCGTTTTGCAGGGAGCAGGGAAGGCTCTCGTAAGAGTCTCAAGAATATTAAAGAGAACGTAAGTAAAAATATTCATAATGCATTTCCTGATTTTCGTGCAATTAGGAGTGTAAAATTTTGTATGCTATTTCGTTTTTCATTTTCAATTATGAAATTGTTGCTCTGAAGCGTTTCCTGTAAATGGTGTATAGAGTGAGTTGTTGTTTGCGTCCATACATAAGTGAGAATGAAAAGCGGTAATCGTAATATATAATGAATGATTCTGTTTGGAATACTTTCGGGTACAACTTCATCGGCAATGAGGAGTCTCCCTCCGGGAATCAAAATGCGAAAAGCCTGATCCAGTGTGAATAATAGTTCGTCTGAAGATAGCTCGGATAAGCAGAGTCCTGCAGTTATTGTGTCAAAGCTTTCATTTTTGAATTCGCTCATCTCGGCGACTCCCATCTCTCGGAACTCAATACTTTGTTGAACACCCGCAGCTTCAGCTTTTTCTCTGGCAACCTCAAGCATTTGGGCATTCATATCTATGCCAGTGACTCTGGCACCGTGACGGGCTGCACGCACTGACAGTTCTCCTGTCCCGCATCCGATATCGAGGACCCTTTGATTCTCCTTGATATGGGAGATCAAATCATCATAGTAATCACCGATCTGTCCCATTGACAATAATCGGATTCCCTTGTCGTAACGATGTGGAACCGACTCAAGAATTTTCATTAGAACATAGGTGCTCATAATTTAGCCTGGTATATACTTTTACACTAATTATGTGACGAGGAAAGTGAAGATCATGCCCGACTTTCATTCATGTAAAACTGAGTAGTAAAATTATTATTCCGAGTCGCAATTAGTGAAATGGCGGAGATGCGTATTAAGGTTAACAACTCGATTTATGGCTCAATAGACAAGACAGCGTCACTCACAATTTATACTCTGCGAGAGGCGGCGGTCGTAATGGCCGTCACTACTGCGGCTATATCATAAAATTATGTGCAATGCCCCGATTCCATTTTTTCTATAAGTTCATTAATCTGCGACAGTAAGTTGGGGCCAAAGTCATTGATAATGTCCTGGATGATTTTATAATTAACCTTAAAATATGTATGAATAAGTATATCTCTTAATCCAGTGATTTTTTTCCATTCAATATCAGGCTGGCAATCTCAGTCAGGGCAGTTTTAATATCTTTAAAATCTATAAAATGATTACGCGGCATAAATAACCGAACTCATGATTTGATCTTTTAACTCTTCCCGGACATCATCCTCGATAACCAGATCAACTTTCTATTGAAAATATCCTCAAGAAATAGTTTTAGATCCATATAGTTATTAAAAGAGACTTTATTCGGAGCGAATTTCACAAGAATATCGATGTCACTAGCGGGATGAGAGGATTGACTTGCAAAAGACCCAAAAATTCCAATTTGAACCACCCCTAAATTGGTTATTTTGTCGCGGTTTGACTTCAAAATTTCCAGTATTTGATCTCTGGAGAGCTTGCATATATTTAGCAATTTACTGAAAAAAGTGTCAAGCAAATACAAGACTATAATAATGATTGAATACAAACTTGTTCAAGCTACTGCGGTCCGAATACCTGAATCGACCTATGAAGCTGACTTATTTAAGAACAGTTATGACTACCGACCGGGTAAGGAAGCGTGGGAAGCTTTTGACTATCTGCGGATGAAGGTAAATTTGTCCGGTGTGCCCCGGGCTGGACCTATAATCACTCCCCGGGTGTCCAGCCATCCGGAAATGCGCCCACAACTTTTGTCCGCCTGCGAATTTCTTTCATCAGACATTCAAGTCTGTCATTCGTTCTGATTCGCCTTTAGTATATCCCCCACTTTGCGAACCTTCTTGTTTGGAACCTTTGTGAAAATGTTTCAATAAAAGTGAACCATGCGTCTTTGCCAGTCCGCCTCAGGATAAAAATCAGGAAGATGTTCAGCAAGGCCGAACGCCAGTGCGTGCCGCAATACAGCAATAAAAAGGAAGTTATACGCCGTGGTATTTGTATTGATGGTGATAGAAATCACATCTTATTCCTATTCAATTTAAAGTTATGTCTGAATAGAAATTGGATTTTTTAGAACCCGGCTAATATCGTAAAAAGGCAGTTCTGTTCGTTTAAGAGAGTCATTGAGAAATCAGAATTCACCCTTGATTCCGAGAGTCTCACAAGCCATCTCCCAGTTTGCGCACAAGATTCCTGTTGCAATAGCCGCATAATATCTGGAAGAGGCCACGGCATAAAAGTCAAATCGATTCAGCTCACCTTTTTCGCTATACCCGGCAGAACATCTTGTGGTCTGTACATTGTAGGAGGAAGGAGACCATCGGCAGCTTTCAAATGCCTGGTAGAAATTGTGAAATGGAAGCTTTGAAACATTCAATTGATTTTGGTTTTCTATATCAGAAAAAACGAGTGAGCTTAATGGCAAACGGTGATGGAACTTCTTGTTGAAAATTTGAATAAATAGAGGTGTATATCGTGATTTATAACCTACCGCGCAGATACATATGATATTTTCCTTTTCTCGGTTAAATCGGCTTCCCAGATGCGAGTAGAGGCTATTGTAGTCAGCTCCAGGTCCAATCCAGCAAGACGCAAATCCCATTCGTGTAGCATCGATGATAATATTTTGCAGAGTATAACCGACATCCAGTATTGCATGACGGTCATACTCTCTGGGAGCAATTGCAACCAGAAATTCCGTAGCATTAACTACAGGCCAGACTTTGATCGATCCCGATACGAATTCAAAGCGTATTTCATTTTTGCTAAATTTGGGTTCTTTTAGATGATTCGATATACTTTGCATTAACTCATCGTAGTCCGCCCTTTCAAGCTTACGATTTTGATACGAGCGGCAGGACTTTCGCATATTTATAAGCTCAATACTATTTTTATTATCCTCACGTTTGCAACAGGTCTCATTCGTTCTAATAAGAAACTTAACGGTAATTATATTAAAAATAATTCGAAGAAGAAGTAGTGCACCGAAAATCGGAAAAATATAAACTGGAAAGAGAAATCCAATGAAATATAGAATAGCACTAATCAATAATAACAAAATGGATATAGGTAGTGGAATTAAATACTGGAGCCAGCCTTTCCATTGGAGTTTTAACTTTAATGCAATAATTTGTATAAATAATAATTATAAATATATATTGCACTTTGTCAATTATGGCTCTCTCATTCGCTCCAGGGCTGTTATAAATGGATTCTGAACTCTGCATTATTTTTCTCATACCCGAAAAAATTACCGGTATATTGTTTTGTTAAAAACGTACAGGCAAGAACAATTCAACATCTAATCGGTTACTTATTGTAATCTTGAATTTAAAGTAGATATATAAAATTGAAATTGTTATTTCATAACAACAGATGGCCTCTCTTGCGAATTGCACATGACGAATGTTTTATTGAAATTTGCTTTCCTTTTACACTATCGTACCGGCCCTGGTCGTCGATCGCGCCATCCTGGAGCAGAGCGTAAGTAGTGAGGATTCTTGACTTAATACGACCTGGAAGAGTTTACCAAATGGGATTGTTGCTATCCACGCTTAAAAAAGCGTTTTTTACTCAGTAGCTTGATGGGTTACTCTGTAAATTGGTCTGGGTGACGCTCGACTAGAGTTCGATTCTTTTTTTGATTAATTTCAGATAATGTGAAGCCAGCGTGTCTTCAGGGAACCTTTCTGCAACCGACTGAAATAATTCCAGAGCCCGATCATAATTCCTCTTATTGAAATGGAAAATTGCTTGTTCCGTGTCGTCTTTCGCCTCAAGCTTCTGACTTTTTATTTCAGGTTTGTCGGTTTCAAAGATTTCAAAGAGAGAAACCGGTTGGTTTTTCCCTTTTACACGAAAATGTCCAAGAAAACGGTTCGCATATAGTTCGGGATCGGATAGAAGAGAAAAAACATTTTCACTGACTATCATTTTTACGCCATAGACCTTTGTAAGCCCTTCAATCCGCGATGAGAGGTTCACCGCATCGGAAATAACTGTACCATCCATTCTCTCCGACTCACCGATGATTCCAAGCATGATACTTCCCGTATTTATTCCTATTCCGATTTCTATATCAGGGTTTCCATTTTCCTGACGTATTTCGTTGTAGGCTGAAAGCTCATTCAGGATCTGAATGGATGCCTTCACAGCATCACCCGGAGACTCGGGGAAAAGAGCCATAATACCGTCCCCGATGTATTTATCAATGAACCCCCCGTGATTTCGAATGATCGGTCCGATTGTGCCAAGATAAGAATTGATAAAATTAAAATTTTCCTCCGGTGTCATATTTTCGGACATCGTTGTGAAACCACGAATATCAGCAAAAAGAATAGTCATATCGCGCTGAACATGGTCACCGAGCACTACCTGAGTGATATGATCTTTCTGTAGATGTTCCAGAAAATTTATGGGAACAAATTTTCGAAATGTATCACTGAGCATGGCGACTTTCTCTGACTCGGCAAGTTTTTGTCGCAGGGCATCAGAGTATTCCTCTTTCATAATATTGATGCGATCTGCAAGTGCAAGAGAGAGGAGTACTACTTCAAGTGCTGTACCGATTTGCACGGAATAATCGGTCAGGAAGGAATTCTTAATTATACCCGACGCCCCGAGGGTTGCGAAAATCATACCTGCCAGAAGAGCGATCCATGCCATTAGAAAAAAGCGGGCCGTTTTTGCGCCTTTTAATAGTACATACAATCCTGACCCACTCAATAGAAAAGGAATTACAAGAAGAAGAATCATGGTGAATTTCATGGCCAGAGCATACCCGCCAAAAAATACGATCCAGATTCCTATAAATGACATTGCGGCTACCGTAAGAGAAACACGATAGAGAAAGGGGGAGCGGATTTTTAGATTTAAAAAGCCGACACAGAATATCACTCCAAAAAACACATCGATATTTAAAAAGAAGGGCAGACTCCAGTTCAGCAATTTTGCCGAATCGGTCCAGATAAATTGGGCTGAAAATCCATAAAGTGATAGCTGCGCGAGTAAAGCCGCCAGGATATAAGCGACGTAGTACAGGTAGACCCTCTCACGGACCGATAGGTATATGAACAGGTTATAAAAAAACATGATTATCAGGATTCCAAAATAGACTCCGTAAATAATAGCTTCATTGTTCAGATTCTGCACGAAAGCATTTTTATTCCACAAATAAAGAGGCAATTGGAGCGAGCTCTCTGTCTTTACATGGATATAGTAATACTCCTTTGATTGTGGGTCGATCTCAAACAGAAAATTCCTATAACTTACTTCTCGCATTGAAAAGGGGCGCATGTCGCCGGTCATACTTTTATCCCATGCATCACCGATGAATTGGTAGAGTTCGATGTAATCCAGCAAAGGATATGCTATTTCCAGAAAAAGCTTTTCCCTGGAAGAGGGAAGATCTATTTTAAAACGAAACCAATAATCAGGTAAGGTGAATCCGAAATTCGGAGTTATCCGATCCGACTTTTTCCATGAGATATCCGGATTGTCTCTAATTGTCTCGAAATCATATCCACCGGTATTTTCGAAATATTCGATAGCAGATCCCAGGAGAAACCGACCGTGATTATCAACTTTCAGTCTCTCGGCTGCAGAATTGAGGCCGACAAGCAAGAAAAAGAAGAGGACAATCGAAATAAAAATAAAAATATTACTTTTAATTTTTTGTTTTAGTTTATTCAATGATGGTTTTTCCATAACATCCTTTCTCGCAATTTTGGGTTGACTGCCAGTTGTCGGTATTATCGTAGCAGTGCTTTCAGTGCCCTCCACAGCACAGTCGGATGATATTGACCTTTGTAAACCCGGGGTATTTTTTTCTTAACGTCAAATAGTTTATACACGGCAGTCATAGCGGAACGTACCGAATACTCGACTGTAAAGACCACATCATCCTTTAATTCAACATACTGACCTATGAACGCGGCATTGCTGCATAAGGATGTTACACTTTGCGGTCGTGCATGTTTTGGCCGCGGTTGGAACTGGCTGGTAATGTATGGCATTCGTACCGGTTTGCAGTTCGATATGGACAACATTTTTTCGGGATTATCAATCTTAAACTGATAGAAAACTTCACGCAGTATTTCTTCACCAGTGCAGTCGACCATTTTCTTTTTGATCAAATCTCCTTCACTGTGCGGTTTGAGTCCGTATCCCCATAATACAAATTCATCGCTTTTCTGTTTCGCATAGAACGGCTGGTGAAAAAGGACAACCGATAGAAACCAGCCCGAATCGACAAAAGAGACAAGTCCCCCAATGCCAGCTGTATTGGTTGTCAATTTTTCCATGAAATCGAAGAAAATCGGATCATTTTGTGTTACGGTGAACGAGACCCACTCTGTCTGCGAAACATCACTCGTAAATATCCCCGGGTCGCCAAAGGCTTTACCTTTGGCCGCAATGCTCTCCCACAGTTTCCAGGATGCTCCCGGCAACTCAGGTTCTGGCGGTTTTTGAATCATGCTCCCTTCTGTTGAACATTCCACCATCGAGCCAAGCGTAATAAAGACCGCATCCTTTTCGTCAACGGGGATGCTTTGCTCCCCATCGCTTCCCATAATGCGGATTCCATCTATATGAAATCTTTTCTCCCCGGAATAGGAGAAACCATCCACGGAGGTTGATTGTAAAAAATTCACACCTTTGTCTGCGAGAAATCTTTGTAAAGGGAGAATGATCGCATCGTACTGGTTGTATCTTGTCCTCTGAATGTTCAGGAAGTTATTGAATCCCGGAAGAAGATGGATGAAACGGAGAAAATATCTACGAAGTTCATCCGCATTACTCCACTCCTGAAATGAGAACGAGGTTGTCCATAGATGCCAGAAAACAGTTGAAAAGAATGATTTCGGAAAATAGTCGCTAATTTTTTTATTGGTCTTTCCTCCAGCAAACAGCAGCAACCGTGTCATGCTGAGCAAATGGTACCATGTTAATCCATAGGATGAATCATTCACTTTTTCTCGGTTACTATCGAGAATTCTGCAGCGTGCATCTGACACTACATCCTGGTTAAAGAAAAATATATCGTCTTTTGCGGAAAGAGCACTGGTTTTCGAAAAGGGAATATCGGCCAGCATATTATACATGCAGACGTAGTGCTCTTCGAACATACGCCCTCCACGAGACACATATCCTTTTATGGAATCGCCTGACGCATCAAGGCAACCTCCGTTCACAGCAAGTTCTTCAACTATTGTGATATTCTTCGGGGACACGCCTGCATCCCGAATCATGAAAAAGGCAGCAGAAAGGGAAGCGATCCCCCCTCCAACGCAGTAGACTTTTGAATCTTTCCCGACTTTTCTTTTCACGGAAAGTGCTCCATAGATATTAGATATACGAACAGGAAGGGCTCTGTAAATGGATGAAATCGCAGGAATATGATTTCCGGAGTACCTCCAGCATGCAATCACTGATCCTGTCGGAAATAACGCGTAGATTTCTCCTTAATCTAATCCTTTTCTGTTTCACCTTCCATAGGCACAGTAGGTTCATGAAGCAAGTATTCAAGACATTTTTTTATGTTTTTGTAAGAATTAGCCGATGTCTGAAAAAATTATCTTTTCAGGATGATAATAGTAGTTTATAAATACAAAATACTGACCGTTATACCGGCAAAATATCCAGTCTGAAGTAAATATATATAATTTAACAACTATCTTCCATGTAGAATTGGGGGAGAATACGAGTCTTTTTGCTCTCTGTTGAAAAGAAATATCATCCTTCGTAGACCGACATACGATCTTAGTATTATTTGGAACAGGTTTTTTGGTAATCTGGCATATGGAAGCATAGAGTCGATATCCCATCTATATCTGATGGGAATCATCGATGAAAGAGAACACAAGCGCCAGTTGAATCCAATTCTTGTTATATTGTTAATACCGGTAAACTGGAACTTATCGAAGGCCTTACAAGAATGAGACCCCTTTTGATTGAAGGGGAATCGATTCTTTTCGATATATCGCTTTATTTCTTTATCAGTCGTAAGAACATTTGAACACCTGACTCTTCATAGCCGATACTTCGTTCGGTAGTCTCGGGCAGACCTGTTGCCAGACTGAGCATTTCTTCCGGGGATTTATAAAGTAGGGGCCAGTCCATGAGGTAGTCCATATAAACCCGGTCCGGACTTTCAATCGTATAGTTACCGATCATCAACATGCTTCCCGAATTCGTCATAGAATGAAGTTTATGAACGAGGGCTCGTGAGATCGGAAGAGCACACG
>JBNKQE010000183.1:0-9565 GCA_050295715.1 Leptospirales bacterium | reverse complement strand
GATCTCAATGATCCGCTGGATATCTGGAGCGCTTTTATTGAGAGATCGGATTCGTTATCGGAGGATGAAATGGAGAAGCTCGAAGACAAAAATCCGGCAATGAAAAAAGCTCACGAAGCTCTGGATGAGATTTCCCAGGATTCACAGACACGTCTTGCGTATGACCGCAGGAAGTCGGCCATATTCTTCTACGAAAAGACTCTGGAAAAGAAATTTGCCGATGGTAAAACGGAAGGCAAACTTGAGGGAAAAATCGAAGCTGCCCGAAAAATGCTGGAGAAAGGTTTTCCGGTGGACGATGTGCTGGAAATCACTGGCCTCACCCTCGAAGAACTAAAACAGGCAGAATAGGCTGCCGGTGACCGGTTTACCTGAATGGAAAACGGAAAGTTAAAAAAGATTATATGCTTTGTTTCAGCCCCGAAACCTTCCACGCTATTACTCTACAATTCAAGCTCGGTATCACAGGTGTCATTGTTAACAGGATTCGTATTCGTGTGCCATTTGTTTCCTGGCTTCCGGAGGTTGTTTTTCGTTCTAAATCGATTGGTTGGTTTATCTAGTTCCCGCTGAAAAAGCGCCCCAGGATATCGACTCTGGCTGAGAATTGCCGGGAATTTGATTATCGTAATGGAAAACAGACCGCGCGAACCATCAAATGGCAGATTTGAACCTGGAATTTCCATAAATCCCCCCTTTTCAGAGAGAACCTGGGGCAGAAATCCATAGAAATCCCATAAAATAATCATGCAGAGGCCTTCCGTTTCCGGTCTATGAGTCGGAACGCATGATTTAGATTTATGGAGGCAATACCGAGATAAATCCACTGGGACTCACCCGCAGGACCGCGTCCGTATCGGTTTCGATTCAGACCGTGTTTTCGTTTTGAGAGACTGATCTTAGCCTCGATCCCGGAACGGCGCTTTCGCATCTGTTTGTTGAGATAATCAGCCAGAGGTTTCTTTTAAGAAAACGGATCATTTTCCCGTGTATGACACGAGTTTTTTGCCTTCTGGCTTTTGTGAATTTGATGTATGATAGAAAAACCTGACGGGCCTTTCTGGCATATGTGCGAGGGATAATTTGTGAATACGTTTTGATATTTTTAAGACATTCTCTGCGTGCTTTTTCCGGAAGATCGTCCCAGGGGAGTTCCTTCATCAGCACAATGTATGGATGGGATTGGGTATAGGATCTTCGCGGGGATCGAAAAACTGGTCACTGAAAGATAGCTGAGTGTGATTTTCCGGCGTGTACATAGACTTACGATATCAAAGTGCATGTTTTTTTCCAGGAAATTTCCATTTCCATGCACTTTGCAATTACTGCTAAATGGAAAATCCGAAAAACTCCAAATTTCAGGGTTATTCGGGGCACTTTTTCAGCGGGAACTAAATAACATTATCCGACACGATTAGGTTTGTCCCGGATAGATAGACACCGTCGGGATAATTCAGCAGGCTATCGGTTGTCCCCCTTGTATTCGCAGTGAAATCGGGTTGCCCCAGGACAAGATCGGGCCGGGTTCCATTTTTTAAACTGCCCGACGTTGTATCCGGTAGAACTATCACTCCCGTCCTTTTTTTATTCGACGGAAAAAGAAGGCTTGTATATCGGGGACAGCTTGATAACGCGCGACCGGGTAATGGAGAACCTGTATCTGGTAGAGATCTTCGCAGGGCCATAGAGGAGATGTTGGCCAATCGCGATATTTTAATAACGTAAAAACCAGGCATGGATGTAATATAAAATGGAAACCTGGCAATGAACCCGATTATTTTACAACCAGAAAGTAGTCGAGAAATACCCCTTTGCCGACAGGTTGTATGTCTGAAAAATCGAAAAGACTTAATAGTTCCGGTAGTCTTCCCATAAGCTGAAAGCGAGTGCTGGACAACCAGACTAACATTAAAAAAGAGAGTGGGTAAACATACCACTCTGGCTTCCCAAAATCACAAAAGAAGAGCCTTCCTCCGCTTTTCAGTACGCGGTGTATCTCCCCCAGGGCGCTTTTTTTAAGATCTACAGGCAAGTGGTGAAACATAAGACTACTGACCACCAGACTGAATGAGTTATCGGGAAAAGGGATTTTGTCTACAGAGCCGGTTATAAAACTTATATCCAGATTCATGGAATTCGCCTTCTCTCGAGCCCTGTCGACCATTCGAGGCGCTATATCCAATCCAAAAACTTCGCATTCATCTTTAAGAACCAGCTTCGAAAGAATAGAAAGGGTTCCCGTGCCGCACCCCACTTCAAGAATTCGCTCGCCCTTCTGCAATCCCATCAACTTGACCTGTCTTTGCCTGAATCGGCTTCTCTCTCCAAGTGTCAGAGCGTCATAATAATCGGCCATAAAATCGAGCGAGAATCCTTTTGATGTGTTTTCCACCTGCCCCCCCTGCTTTAGAAGTTTTTTATAGACAAAGCGTATTAATCCTGTGGCATTCGATATGTGATACCGGCCGTGATATCAACAGAATCATGAAAAGAAACAGTCTTCAATTTTTAATCAAGCTTTTCATTTATTATATGACGATTCTAAAATATATTATTCAAAATCTTGAATTATCGCAGAAGATAGATACGACTGTGTTCATTAATATTTTACATTAATCACCTTAGATTTCAACTGATATCAAACAGATCCAGATTGGAGCGATAAATCGGAACGGAGAAAAATATTGGACCAGTATATTCGCATTACTGTCGGCTATCTATTGTTTAGAGCCCATTTGCGAATATAAATCAATTCATTTCGATGGTCTGCATATATAATCTATATCACTGCCAGACCACCGAAATTTTTATAATGGATTCAATCAGTTATCTGATTCACTTTCGCCTGAATCACTACTTACAGTGCCACTATCACTTGATTCATTGTTAGTGGAGTCGCTGTCGGTTGAGACACTTTTTTTTGTTTTTTCAACAGTTGCGGCTCCTGCCTCTTCCAGATAGTTTATCTCAAAGATATCGTGATCTGATTTGCGAAAACCTGTTACGATAGCCACCGATACACCAATGTTGTAAGGCCTGGATGACCGCATGGTCTTCCAGATGTACTCGGCCATGGATTCGTCAGTCACCGAAAAGGGATGGACCTTCCCGGTTTTCTGATTTAAATAGAGGCCTTCATAGGTTCCGATCATGACTCCCTGATAAGATAAATCCAGCACCTTGCCCGGCACAGAGAAATTTCTGGATCCGGTTTTATGAACAATCTTTTTTTCAGGAAGATCTTGAACCGGTACCGCGGTCAAATCCATTGTTTCAAGTATTTCAAACCTTGTTGAAAGGGCGATAGCTTCACAGCGGTGGATACGATAGTGAATTAAAAATTCACCGCCTTCCTTGACCTTTCGCAGAAAATTTACTGTTTCAGCATTCTCTGGTCTTACACTAAAGAGAATTGACTTTTTTACAGGAGTATAACATGAATACTTAGCTTCATCGCACTCTTCCTTTTTATTATAGAAAGAAACTGAAAGTTCCCCCTCCCAGGATTCGAACATAATCCCGCCATTTTCAAGCTTGACAAGTTTATTCACAACCATCCAGCCATCAGAATAAGTACCTGCTGCGAATGATGGAGTAGATATTCCAATTATCAAGAAGAGAGAAAACAATAGTAGAGTAATTTTTGAATAGTTTGATTTCATAGAATAATACTCTGTTCTTATCGGAAGGTTTGCAAGTAATTTATTGTATCTACAATGACAATAATCGGTTAATAAAACCTATCCTTTTAAGGTGTTTTATCTATTTGCAACACAGAACTGGCAGTCAAAAATAGATAAATACTCAGAAACCATGACCATAAAATAGTGATGATCATTTTTGACAAATATTGATTTTTTCAATCTCTCCTCTTGACATCAGACCATGGTTCATTCCCTATTATATAAGGATAAGGCTGGAATACTTGTATAACAGGCGGGAGGACGATTATGGTACATGACCATTCAATGGGGGGACACGATCACCATCATGAATTACCTGTTGGCTCATCCAGATTACGGCTCAGATTCTATACGGGAATGCTGCTTAATCTGGTGTTTGTTGGAGTAGAAGCTGTATATGGTTTGTCCACCGGTTCGATAGCACTGCTCTCAGACGCTGGCCACAACCTTACGGATGTTGTGGGACTGGGACTGGGACTTCTGGCTGTTGTCTTGAATGAAGCGTCCGCTCGAGGAAGATTCTCTTACGGTTTCGGTAAGAGCTCTATTTTGATCTCTCTGATTAACAGTGTCATGATCCTCCTGGGTGCCGGTGCTCTCGCATGGGAGGCAATATCTCGACTGGGATCATCTGTAGAGGTTCCCGGAATGGAGATTATGATCGTAGCGGGAATTGGAGTAATAATCAATACAGCCTCAACATTTTTATATGTAAAGGGAAGTAAGAGTGACCTGAATCTGAGAGCCGCTGTGCTGCACCTGGCTACAGATGCAGTGGTTTCGCTGGGTGTTGTGGCTGCCGGAGCCTTGATCCTCTGGACAGGGTGGACCTGGGTAGATCCGGCCATCAGCTTACTCATTGTTGCAGTAATTGCCTTGAGCTCTCTTGGGCTCATGAGAGACTCATTGAAGCTATCGCTGGATGCAACTCCCGAACATATTAATCTGACTGAAGTTCGAAATAAGATTCTGGATTTTCCCGGTGTTATATCTATTCACGACCTCCATATATGGCCATTGAGCACGGAAGCGACAGCGATGACAGTCCATCTCAGAGTGGACAACTCCATAACACATGAGTCAGAAAATATACTTCTGAGAAAAGTCAAAAAAACCATGAGCTCGGAATTCTCTGTGGGTCATATAACGATTCAGCTCGAAAAAGGTCCTATGCAATGCGACCCCTGTGATGACAGTGACCATATTGATCATTCTCAATCGATAAGTGATGATCAATCCAATTAGCGTCAAAAGTATTTTATAAATAATACTTTAACATGTAAACCGTATCTATAAATCTCCACTAAGTAATTTTGGATAACGTATTACATTCAGTTCAGTTTATATCATTTGACGCCATGAATTTTATATATCAAATATGTGAAGTCTTCTAGGATCTATGTGAACAGAAACGTTTTCGCCCTGTCTGTATCTCCTGCCATCTCCTTCAACCAGCACAAGGAGCTCACCGAACGAAGTCTTTATATGTACAAGAGTCTCTCTTCCGAGAAGTTCCAGCGAGTCCACACAACCGTTTAAGGTACCTTTATCCGGGTCCGATATGCGTGCATGTTCCGGACGAAATCCGATAGTTACATCTCCATCATTTAGCTTTGTAATACTCTCAGTTGTCATGGGATCACCGCAATAGTTCGCTGACAAAAAGTCAGACCTGTCGAATGAGATAGAGTTTTCCCTGTAACAAAGTTCATAACTTGATTCATTTCGAATTAGTTTTCCCTCCAGCATATTCATGGGAAATGTTCCGACAAAACGAGCAGCGAATGGATTTATTGGTCTCTCGTAAAGCTGTGAGGGGGATGCTATTTGTATAATTTTCCCCCCCTTGAAAAGGGCGATACGATCACCGAGAGTCATTGCCTCCGTCTGGTCGTGAGTTACGTAGAGTGTTGTAATGCCAAGTTCTCTTTGCAGTTTCTTAATCATGACTCTTGTGCTATTTCTGAGCTGTGCATCAAGGTTCGAGAGCGGTTCGTCCAACAAGAAGAGATCGGGCTCGCGAACAATAGCACGGCCAATAGCCACACGCTGTCTCTGTCCTCCGGAGAGTTCAGCAGGTCTTCTCTTAAGCAAATCCGATATATCCAGTTGCCCTGCAATCCTGATAACCCGGTTCTGAATTATATCTTTTGATATTTTTGCTACTTTCAAAGGAAAAGCAATATTCTCCTCCACACTCATATGTGGGTAGAGGGCGTAACTCTGAAAAACCATGGAAACATCACGCTTTCCAGGCGGAATATATATCTTTCTTCTGGTAGATGAAATGATACGATCGTTAAATCGAATCTCTCCGTCTGATGGTTTCTCAAGACCCGCGAGCAAGTTAAGTAGCGTTGACTTGCCACATCCACTTGGGCCCAGAAGGACAAAAAACTCTCCATCGCTGATCTCCATGTTTACATCACTGATAGCATGAACTCTGCCCCGGAGTGTTTGAAAGCTTTTATAAAGAGATTCAATTGTGACTCTCATTCCTTTACAGCTCCTCCTGTCAGTCCCTGTATAATCCGCTGCTGAAAAAAAAGTGTGATAATGACAACTGGAAGTGTCGCAACAACGGATGCCGCCATGATCTCTCCCCAGGGTGTCTCTCCGTGCAGACCTTCAAAGAATGCCAGACCCACCGGAATGGTTCGTGCTGCGTAATCAGTTGTAAACATAAGTGCAAACAAGAACTCATTAAACGCAAAAATAAAAGCGAGAAGCGCTGTAGATACAATTCCCGGCATAGCCAGAGGAAGAATAATTTTGTAGAAAATCTGAAATCGGGAACAACCGTCCATGAGACCTGCACGATCCAATTCCAGAGGGATCTGCGAAAAGTAACTCACAAGTATCCACAGCGATAAAGGCATTGTCCACGCGATATAAGACACAACCAGAGCCATGTATGTATTGATCCATCCAATTAGAGTAAAAATTCGAAAAAGATAGCTTATAATACTGATTGGAGGAAATAGTGACACGGCAAGGACTCCCATCATAAAAAGATTTTTTCGCCGAAAACCAATACGTGTTACAGCAAAAGCCGCCAGGGAAGAGGCTCCCACCGAAAGAAAAGCACTGGTTCCCGAAACAAAAATAGAATTGAACAGATACCGAATAAAGTGAGAAGTTTCGCCGGTCAGAATACTCTCAAAATTTACCATTGTAAATTGAAAATGTTTATCCGTATGCAGAAAATAAGGATCAACGCTTACAGAGGTTAATACCATGTAAATAAATGGGGAAATCGCGAAGAGAACGGAAAATATTCCCCCCGACAAAAGTAAAATATAATCACTTTTACTTCTATATTTCATCGACTTCCGCCATATGTACTCAGTTTTACATATGCAAGGGATAAACCCAATGCCAGAACAAATAATATTACACTGATTGTTGAACCGTAACCGAAATCGCCGCCGGAAAAGTAATTAAATCCAAGCATGGATAGTGATGTAGTAGAACCACCAGGGCCCCCTCCGGTCAGCACAAAGATTACGTCGAATACACGAAGCGCCTCAATGGAACGAAAAAGTATTGCCACGACGAGAACCGGTCCGATCAGCGGAAGAGTTACTGAATAGAAACGCCTGACAGATCCCGCCCGATCTATCTTTGCCTGATCGTAAAGCGTCAGCGGAATGGCTGATAGACCGGCAAGTATAATGATGGCTATAAAGGGTGTCGTCTTCCAGGCATCGGCTGCGATGAGCGATATGAATGCGCTAACAGGGGTCCCCAGCCAGTTAATCGGCGCTCCGGAGTAACCCGCTTTCTCTATCAGATATCTGGCAGCTCCGTAGTTGTAGTCATATATCAGCTGGAAAATCTTTCCGGATACTGTTGCCGGGATGGCCCAGGGGACAAGAATGGCAGCTCGCATCATCCCCCTCCCGGGTATGCTCTCGTTTACAAACAGGGCCACAATCAGACCGAGTAACAATTCAAGCGGTGCCGATACGAATACAAACATAAGAGTAAAAAGTATTGACTGGTGAAAGGCCGGATCAGCGATGAGGGTTCTGTAATTTTCAAATCCCACAAATGATTCACCTAGAAATGTAACATCAAGATACAGGCTGTCGCGAAATGTACCAATGACGGGAATAAGAATAAATACAAGTATCACAACACTGAGAGGAAGAAGAAAAAGTAATACTTCACGTCGTTTCGATTCTCTAAATCGAAATACAAGACTATTGAAATACGAAAATATTCTATAAAATATTTTTACTTTCATTTATCTCAACGATACTCCAGCATTACAATTAGCTCTCACTACCACATTTTATTACACTGACAATTTACGAATAATTGCATTGAGAGAATATTTTATCTCAGACCATATCTCTCAACTAGATTTTCAACCTCGCTTTGGGCAGTTCTCAGTGCATCTTTTTCCGAAGTTCTACCTGCCAGCACTCCATTCACATGTCGCTGTAGAATAGCGGAAATCTGGGTATAATACGGAAGTGCCGGACGTGGTCTGGATCTTTCAAATGAATATTCCAGGGCTCGGCGAAATTCATTGAAATTCGGATTATTACCAGAAGATGTTTTATTATTAATACTCATTTTGGCCGTATAGAATTCTTTTCGCCCCGGGTTCCATCCCATTTTACGGGACATTTTCAATTGAACTTCTTTCGATGCAAGGTAACGAATAAAACGAAACGCATCTTCTTTTTTCTTCGAATAACGAGATACCCCGACATGCCACCCCCCCAGAGCCGGAGCAATGTGTTTTACAGTTTGCCCGGGAATTGGAGCAACTCCCACTTTCCCTCTGACCGGAGACCCAGGTTGATTATGAAGGCTAAAAGCATATGGCCAGTTTCTCTCAAAAAGAGCATTACCGCTTTGAAAGTAAAGCCGGACTTCCTCTTCGCGCATTCTTGTATATGTATCAGGAGGAGATATCCGATACCCATGAATAAAATCACGCATCATTGAGAGGGCTCTAAGATTCGCACTCTTCATTAAATTAATATTGCTCCGACCATCCGTCAATGGACCGGAATTGACGAATCCGCCGTCCGCTCCTGCAAACTCCAGAAAATTAACAACAAGTCCTTCATACTGCATACCCTGCCAAACGAAACCATAGAAATCCGGATTCTTCTTGCGAAGTTTTGACTGAACAATTATCGCACTATCACGCAATGAATCATATGTTTCAGGCACAGGAAGATGAAATTTATCAAGAAGATCTTTCCTGTAATAAAGAAGGCCCGTATCCATATAAACAGGAACTGCCACAAGATTTTCTTTATACAGGTCAACAGATTCAATCACAGACTTGAAAAAATCGTTCCTGTCCACGACATCATCAAGAGGAGTCAGCCATTCCGATTCTGCAAAAAGGGATAACCATGCCACGTCCATGAGAAATACGTCAGGATGACTTTTTTCTGCAGCCAGCGCAATAATCAATCCCTGTCTTTGCTGCTCTGTATTTGCAGGACGGCGAAGAAGCTCCACCTCTAAACCACTCTCTTCCGTGAAGTCACGGGACAGCTCCTCCCAGAATTCCAATTCTGTCGGAGCTCCGCCCACGGAAAAGATTAATTTCTCATGTCTCCCGGAACAAGAAAACAACAGAAACAATATAAAAAGAATTATTCTATATTTGTTTTTCATAAGTTTAACTGACGAATCAAAGATTGCAGCATTTCAATAAATGCCAATTTCCGCAATTAATACTTTCATAATTTATATAAAAAGGCATATATCAAGGAATAATTTCTTACAATATTAAACCATTTTATCAATATACTGATTGACTGTAATACGTTATAAATATAGTATATAACGCATTCATCATGATGCGATATTCAACGCTGAATAATAAAATAGTAGAAATACAACACCAT
>JBNKQE010000182.1:0-9592 GCA_050295715.1 Leptospirales bacterium | reverse complement strand
TAATCCAGATTCAGGGAAGAGAGTATGGAATCCGTTGACCTTTTGTTCGATATTGCTCGACTCGAGAGACAGAAAGCTAACAAGGATACTCCAAACATAGACCATAACCACATGTAGAACTGAAACGCGGGGTTGATTCCACAGAATAAAATTATAAACTCATTCTGGCAGACGAAGGTCGGATTGCATAAAATAGCGTTCGGGGGATTCCTCATGCTTGCTCAGCAGTGTGATTCGTAACACCGGAGAAGGTCAGGGAATTGTTGCATCAGGCCACCCCTATAACATGAAGTTCTGAAACCGCATTGTTAATCAGTTGGTGAAATCTAATCTGTTTGATATGTTTATTACCAGAGTGATCAGAATTTATTGTCTGAAAGATTTTACAACTTTTAATTTACTTTTACTCAGGAAGAAACGGGCAGAACATCCGGGAGGGAAATCAAAAGTCCGGTCGGGATTTGCATCAATTGTGATCTCTCCCTCCATTTCCGAGATGAGTTCGAGATAGCTCCCCTGCGAAATCATTCCCAGGGTGTAGTTGTAATACTTTCTCGAACCCGGCTCCCTTGCCAGAAACTTGAAGAAGTCTGCATCTTTCGGAAAGATAGCCTGGGTTCTCTCCTCTCCATGAAGGCAGTTCTTGAACCATCCTGTTGAGCCGGCTCCGGTGGAGAGCAGCAGTCCGGAGCTTTTCTGCTCTTCCCAGTCCCTACCTTCAGGACGAATAATGTAGCGGCTCATTGTATCAGGATAGCTGTTTCTTATGCTGATTTCCGAGGTGCAGGGAACGGTCATGGTCCTTCGGCCGTCCGGGTAGATCAATTCCCCATCGATTCTTGTCCACTCTTCAATTTCCAGACGATCCTCTTCCAGCTTCCCATCGACGGATTTTGCAAAGGATTCGGCATCAAACTGAAGAAGAGCTCCTGACGATGTAGCCGTATCAGAGTTTACGCCGAATATATAATGACTGTCATCCGCATAATGGCTGATATGAATAAAATGGTTATCGCCTCCTACACTCATTATATAGCGAAATCTATGATAATCGAGATGTGGTAAATCCTCCCTGAAGGCATAGGTAGCATCCGGAAGAGACTTTTTTATAAGTTCCAGAGATTCATGCTGCCGCGAATGTGATGCATATACTTTGTCAAAAGCATCATTTTGAATACGGTAGAGTTCCCTGACAGCTTCCGGAGAGATGTAACGCATGAGATCGCGTTCCCACTTGGAACGTTTGATGGCAATAAGAATATCAGACATATTGGAAGGCTCTCAGGGACGAATGGCTGTATGCAATGCCGCCGAACCGAATAAGAAATTTTTATATGAGACGGAATGAAAGCCCGCATTCTCTATCTCTTTTTTTAATGATTCCTGATCCGGGTATGCCTTTGCCGAGGCCGGCAGGTACTCATACATTTCATGTTTTTTACCGTGGATTATAAATCCGATTATCGGAACGATCTTCTCAAAAAATATTCTATGAAAAAACCTTATCGGAGCAATCTGAACCTTGCTAACTTCCAGAATTGCAAGATGTCCTCCCGCTTTTAGAACCCGGAGCATCTCTTTAAGGGCAATATCCCGATTGGCGACATTTCTGAGCCCAAAACCGATTGTGATACCGTCAATAGAACTATCGGAGATCTCTTTGAGGTTCATGGCATCTCCCTGAACCATTTCAATTGTTTTTTTTATGCCGTCAGGGGATTTCTCCAGCCTGGATTTTAATATTTCTAGCATTCCAGGGCTGAAATCGAGTGCGATGATTCTAATATTCTCTTTTTGAGACATTCTGGCCGCCATAAGGGCCATATCGCCTGTCCCGCAGCATAGATCCAGAAGGACTCCCGAATCCTTCACACCTGCAGCCTGTATTGTCTTTTTTTTCCAGACCCGGTGCATTCCAAAAGTTATTGCATCATTAAACAGGTCATACCGTTCTGCAATCTGGTTGAAATTTTCCTGCACATATGCAGGCTTATCCTCATGAGAGGGCAGGGTGTAACCTTTTTGGTTAGCATCATTTTTTTTAGTGTCATTAGAAGAATGATTCATTTCTTGTCTTTTCAGGGCCTATAAATTTAAATGTTCTCAGGAGCCCTGTTGCTGGAGTTTTTCGAGAGCAATAGCAGGCTTATCGAATATGTCGATCAAAGCACAGAAATACAAGGAACTCATAGACTCCGCCATGGAAGTCATGGAATTGCAAGCCGCTACGGAACTCGTGCAATCCATGGAGGCCAGAGGCGATTTTAAATACAAGGGAATTTTTCGAGTTTTCAATTCCGTCATGGATTGGACAGGCAAGTTCTCTTCCAATGGTATTTTACCCACTCGCGAGCAGATATCCAGGGAAAATGAACTGGAGCTCGACAGAGTTAAATACTATCTTCAGGAGCTGGTCGGTAAACCCGATAGTCGAATGGTCGTTGCCATGCCCGCCGTGGACTTTGTTGGAGGAGCAGGGGCAGAACTTCTGCGATTTATCGTATATTGCAGACCCGGGAAGAATGATACTGCCAGCGCAATGAAGTATTATAATGCTTACCAGGAGAAGAATGCAAAGGCCATCTCCAACTGGTTAAGCAGCCGCCCCGTTAAATTATCACCTGAATCCGTTGATCTTATATATGAAAGAATTGAGCAGGGGAAATTACCTGATACCCAGGACGGAGCAGAGATCGCGCGTAACTTTTACTCCGAGCTGGATACAACTCCTGAAAAAAAAAGAAATACCTACGCAATTTTTGCAAGGCCGATTATTCAAAAACTGATTGAGAGCCACCAGTTAATCTATCTGGCAACCAGAGAAGGTGCTCCGGCTCAGTACAAAGCCATTTTCTACAATAATATGGATCACCTTCAGGAGAGATTTCGCATTCTCGCCGGATATTTTCTCGAGAATATTTACAGCGGTTCTCCAATATCCGAGGTATCACCGGCAACAATCAATGATGCTATAAAAAGTGTAATTTCTTCAAATTTCAATTCTTTGAGTGCCGGATACAAGCAGACGGTTCTGGAATTAATGATTCTTATACCAACTCTCGGGAAACTCAAACAGGAAAAAGAAGAACAGGATAAACAGAAAGACCTGGAAAAGATAATCAGTGATCTGTCGAAAAAGCCTGGAATTGTTGAAATGCAGCGCTTGAAAATTCGCTCCGAAGAAATCCGAGGCGGTGTTATCCGTTCCAATCTTGTACTCTACGCGGAGTTCCCCGTAAACGGGCGGTTGACGGAATACGTTTTACACACAAACAGTATTGAACTGGCCCTGAAATCCGCCGGAGATCGGCTGGAAAAGCTGGGCGATGATACGGAACTTCTGATACTCTCTGCCATGGGAATCGAGCGGCAGCTTGATAATGAGAAACAGAAGCTGTTTCATGAAATGGAGCAAAAAGCCCTTTTCAATCGACTTCCCTGGTACAAGAAACTCTGGCGTGCTTTGACCGGTCGTCTTTCGTTAAAACCCGAAGAGTCGGCAAAAATGAAAAGTCAGATGAATAAGTCGATAGAAGAAGAGAAGTTGCGAGTTCGAACTATCGAAGCCCGTCGCGAACAGAAACGACTCGTAAGTGAGAGGATGAAAGACGATGGCTCAAAACAGAGTCAAACAGACTCAGTATCTTCAACTGCATCGGATTCCGTAACAGCTTCTCCTTCGCTGGATTCTCCGGACGATACAGAAGAGGCTGCTCTGAGTGAAAAGACAGAAGAGGCCTTGAAGGCGGAAGAGACCTTGAAGAAGATCATTCTCGAACTGGATCATGCATGGGAGAGGCGTGAGTTTCCCAATCGTGAATTCCTGTTAACCAAATTATCTGGATTTGATGAGGATGCTCTTATACTCTTTCTCAAGAAGTATGGAAGAAAAGAGATTTATTCATTCAGAATAAATCACGATAAACCGGAATACAGATGGCCCATCCTGATTACGAGGCGATACCTGCGGCAGAATGCGAAAAAGATGCTGTCCAAAGCTATGGCCGACGCTGATGAACAGAGAAATGCAATGATGCCCAATCAGGAAAAGTTTGATATTGCCACTTCTATGGAAGACTTCCTGAATCGGGTACTGAATAAGTCTTGATGCTGCATTAAAAAGAGGCATGCACTCATTCGCTTTTGTATCTCAGGCAATGCATGACAGAAGAGAGCATCGAGAGTATCACAATCTGCATGCGATCAGTATGTTCGCTCCCCGTACATTCAGGCAGCATAAGCATATCCCATGTCCCTTTAAGGATGACCCGGCAGAGTGAATTATCCGCTTCGCTGGATCAGGGAGTTGTGCATGCGCTTCAATGAACCTCTTATTGTTACAGGACCTGAAATCGACCTGCTGCTGTCTCCTGTTTATTCTTGCACTCCTTTAGATCTCTAAGCAGAAGATGTGTGAGATCTTCAAAACACTTGCCGCTCAAGTGGAATGAATCGACAAAGTTCCTGCATTTGAGTTCGGGAGATGTATTGTAATCTGCAAATATTATACACTGTTCCGGGTTTGTCTCTTTATGCTTTGCAATATACTCCACCATCTGTTCTTTGAATTCAGCTACCGCTTTATCTTCGTTCATGAGCCGGCGAAGAGGTTCGGAGACCACAGGCCAGTAGATGATTGTTGGAGTATTATTCGCGGCTGTAATATTCATGATTCTCTTAAAAAACGATACCTGCGTCAGTGATGGCCTGAAATGAACAAGACCCATATTTGTAAAAGTGTTTCGCGCATCCTCATCCAGGTTGACAAGGCTGACCTGGAAATTCAGTAAATTCGGGATCCCTCCGAATTTGATTCTGTTTACCTGATCAATTTGTTTTGTCATGTAGTCACGAAATTCCATATTTTTCATGATTAACATGCCCAGCTGCGGATGCGGAAGATACAGATCCTTTCCATTTTCCCTGAATGTTTTAAAATCAACCGGATATCTATATAAAGAGAACAGTCTTTTCAAGAAATAGGTTTCACTCTCGTCAAATGCGAAACCGGAATCATCATAATCCCATGGGTTTTTTGGGCTGCTGCGAAACAGATCAATATTTTCCCACACATATGCAGGATCATAAGAGTAACTCAGGGAATAATCTATAGACCGTGATGTAAAAATGAGGGGATCTGCTTCAACGATAGCCAGTTTTAAATCCATCTCCGGATCTTCAGACGAAATTAATTTTTCAAGCCAGTAAGAGTAAAAGGAGGGGGGGGCAAGGGGAGCGCTGAAGTTGTAAGTCACCGGCCCTCCGAGTTTTTCAATTATGTCCGAGGAAAATTCTGCAGATCGTGATGTCCCGAGAATTACACCGATACCCCCGGTCTTCTTTTTATATTCCGGATAATGTTCTTTGAGCTGTTCGAAAAGGGATACCTTTGATTCATACAGAGGCGGTTCCACTTTCTTCCAGAGAACAACCCACTTATGTATGTCCGGTAAAAGAAAAATTTTATCAACAAGAAATACACCCAATAAAATCAGAAATGGAGCGATAAGATAGAGTCTGGTTTTTGAAATCATATAATTTGTCCCTGTTTCCCTTTTTAGAACTGGAAGTAGATAAAATCAGCACCGCCGGGTGCAAATCTTCCCATCAGATATGTTGCAAGCATGGCGAAAGCAAAGAGTGCTCCATAGGTTGCAGTCCTGTTCCAGGAGGGGCGTTTGCCATATTTTTCGATTATGTTGAAAACAAATACAACAGCTATCATATTCAGTATGTATTCATTATGAACGGATATTTTCCCGGAGGCGCCTGTTACTATTTTCTGGATCATTGTAAAGGAATGTGCTATATCCGGAGCGTTGAAAAAGATGATTGAAATACCGAATATAAAAAATGCATAGACAGTACCTATAGCTGCGGTTGCGCCATTTCCTGCTCTGTGAAGCAGGCTGTTCGGATTCTCGGGCTCTTTTCGCGGGCCTCTCCACTTCTGATAAAAATCAGATACATATCTTTCAATCACCAGAAAGAGTCCATGTATAAAGCCCCAGGCAATGAACGTATAGGAAGCCCCGTGCCAGAGACCACCGAGCGTAAATGTGGTAATTAGATTAAACGAGGATCTTGCTTCTCCTGTTCGAGACCCACCCAGCGGGATATACAGATAATCCCTCAACCATGAGGAGAGAGTTATATGCCATCTTCTCCAGAGTTCGCGGAGAGAGGTGGATAGAAATGGACCTTTAAAATTTTCCGGTAGAGAGAGCCCCAGCATGAAGCCAAGTCCTCGTGCGATATCCGAGTAGCCGGAAAAGTCGGCATACACACGTGCACCGAATCCAAAAGGCGCAATGAAATTTGAGAACCAGTCATAATCATCCGGGCTTGCAAATACATCCACAAGAACTGGATACATATTGTCGGCTATTACAACCTTTTTAATAAGACCGATAATCAAGAAGTAGACCCCGGCCGTTATGGCGCTTTCAGAAGGTTGTATGTTTTTTAATGCCGGCAGGAACTCAGTATGCCGCATGATCGGACCTGCGACAAGCTGCGGGAAGAACAGTATGAAAATAAAAAATTCGATAAAGGCAGGTCGATCTTCAACGCTTCCTCTGTAAGCATCCACAACGTAGGCAACTATCTGAAATGTATAAAAACTGATTGCTAGCGGAAGGACAATTGAATCCACACCAATTGTATCAAATAGCCATCCGTTGAAATTCGCTTTCTGAAAAAACGATACGCCTGTTGTATCCAGCAGCGACTGGAGGAAAAGGTAAAAATATTTGAAGAAGAACAGGTTCGCAAAATCAACAACCAGGGTTACTGTTAAAATACCTTTATTGTTTCCCGGTCGGTCATATATCATCCGCACCATAAGGAAGTTGAAAAGAACCATCAAAAGGAAATGCAGTGCAAAGAATAAAGACCAGGCTGCATAAAAAACAATGGAGGCGAAAAGAAGTAAATACAGCCGTGATCTGCCCTTGAGAGACCAGTACAGAATATAGACTGCAGCAAAAAATATAAAGAAAGTAAGTGTTGTAAAACGCATGAGTTATTGCTTCACCTCTGAAGCTTCTCCTTCATGGATATAATGCGATTGGCAAGAATTTCGGTAAAAACAAGGGACCCTTTTCGGTTCAGGTGAATTGTATCATAATAATAACTCGCATTATCTTTACCGTGTATAGTATTTCGAAGGTCCAGAAAGAGGTATGAATCATCTCCGTGGATTTCCGATAAGTGAGTTCGCCACTCTTTCATCCGTTCTTCGTTGTTTTGATCTTTTATCAAATCCGAGTAGGGTGGAAACACGGTGACAACTTTCAATCCGTCTTTTCTTATCTCATTGTAGAAAATTCCGAGCCTGTGGAAATAGAGGTTCTTCCACTGATGTGCTCCTGGATGTAAAATGGGATCCCATCTGGCCAGATCGCAGGTCATCCATACCGCTTTTCTATGGTGTCTGTCTGTAACCTGCACACCCTGTGCGTTGAATTCCGGAATCCCTGCATGAGCTTTATCGCTGCACTCTTTTAAGTCCTGTGCCGGGTATGCGGCAATACTGTATTTATACTCATTTATATAGGGATACAGAGGCGTCGTCTCCTGATCCTTTTTGAACTCTCTTCCCAGTTTCTTGATTCGCTGGAGAGGTTTTAATGCGAAATTGCGCAGATCCTTCTGATATGTAAGAGTTTTAATGTAAAAATATGCGTAATCATCACGGCTAAGATTGTAACGATATTCTTTCAATAGTTTAAGAGCCTGGCTTCGTGGAAATTGAGCCACCATGGAGCGGTTGGATGGATCCATTGAGTAACGTGCTGTCCAGGGAAACGTCGCCTCGTTTACATGAACAATCAATTTAAGGTCAGGATAATCCTTTTTTAAGTCTTTATAAATGAGATTTTGCGTTATAAGCATTGCACCTTCGCTTGCACCGCTCTGGGCCTGCCATCCAATTGCGGCCTGGAGTTTCTCATTGAGAAGAGGCAGATTAATTCCCTGGTAGGCAACCGAAGTTCCCAGAATAAGAATCTGAGGATTGACGGGTGATGTAGATGCAACCTTTCGGATTCGATTTACATTCTCCGCATATGATCTCGGTTCCAGCAGATTCTTATAGAGTCCGCTCTGCATTATCAGCTCAAAAACAATGAGAAAACCCATTGGAATGAGAAATCGTTTATCTTTTAAGTATTTAATTAATTCACGCATCGTATAATTTCCTGAGATCAGAACTGAAAATACATAAAGCTGCCGGAGCCAGGCGATGAGAATACAAGAATGCAGAATATCATGACTATCATAATCCCGGTCAGCTTCCAGGCATTTCGTTGTTCTCTAAAATAGGTCATTCGATATCGATCAAAAAATAGATCATAGGCAATATAGAGGCCCAGTAAAACGGCATATTTGCTGAACTGGTTTTGCATGTTTTGAGCTGTGAACGTAAAGCCAGCTCCCGATAGAGCTGCCGGAAGGTTATCAATATGAAACAATCTACCAAACATAATCCCGGCCGTATTCATATTTTGAGCCCGAAACAAAATGAAACCGAATATTAAATTAAAATATAGAAAGACCATTGATAGGGCCGTATACGAGATCCCCCCTCGCTCATTGAGCCATTGGCGTATACGGGTCCCGCTGTAAACTCTATGTACGGAAGACATGACCGCCTGCCACAGACCCCATAGAACAAAATGATAGGCCGGGCCGTGCCAGATGCCCGTTAAAAACCAGATGATAAAAAGGTTCACATAGAGCTTCCCCGGGCTTACCCTGGAACCGCCAAGGGGAATATAAACATAGTCGCGAATCCAGGTGGTCAATGAGATATGCCATCTTTTCCAGTGATCCGTAATATTTTTTGCAGCCATCGGGTAGAGAAAGTTTACTTCAAATTCAAAACCGAAAAGTCTTGCCACACCTCGTGCGATATCGGTGTATCCTGCAAAATCAAGATAGATTTGAAATCCAAATCCCAGTGAGGCGAGCCATATGTCCGTCGGGCTGTATGCAGATGGATTTGAAAAGACCTGCTCAACGAGGACTGCCAGGTTATCAGACATAACAAGTTTACGAAAAAAACCTGTTACGATTCTTGTGACTCCTGTAATTATATCTTCACGTGTAATCGGGAGCCTGTCATCGAGTTGCTCGAAAAATGTTGTGGCTCGAACAATTGGTCCGGCTACAAGTTGAGGGAAAAAAGTGACGTACATGGCAAAGTCTACAAAGTTCCTTCTCGGTTTTATCACATTGCGATAAACATCTATTGTATAGGAGAGTGACTGAAATGTGTAAAAAGAGATACCGATAGGCAGCAGTATTTTCTCCATGGGCCAGGAGAAAATCGTATGCCCGTAGGGTTGCAGATCGTTGAAAATTTCGATGCCGAAGTTTGTATATTTGAAATACCCGAGCAGTCCCAGGTTAAATATCAAAGACGAATACAGCCAGGCCCTGTCTGTAATGAGTGACAGATATCTGGCAGGTCCCACAGGGATGACACCATTTTCCCGATTTTCCCTGCCGATCTGGATACCAAGCCCGGCTATATAATCCCAGAGCGTAGAGGCAAGAATTAAGAATAAATACCAGGGCTCAAATACAC
>JBNKQE010000181.1:0-9618 GCA_050295715.1 Leptospirales bacterium | reverse complement strand
CCTCTCAAGCGCGGCAGCCATAAAAAGGATAGTATTACTGGAGCTGTTGGGGTTGGAAGCCTCGAGCTGAGCCTGGCTCACCGAAGAGGTGGAAAACTTCAACAGCTCCAGCCACTGTATACAAATCAGGGCTGCCAGCGCAGAGAGGGTGTCATGAAGTGAGCATGTAGAGATTTACTCAGGAACCGGAGAGATCCTGGTGTACAGCGGTGACTGGTAGGAATTCTGAGAAAAAAAGGAAGACCGAAGGGGATGACGAAGATACGACAGCCGGTGTAAAAGGAAACATTCGCCGGACATGCAGGATCGGAGAACGAATGCAAACCTCACTGCTGGCTATAACAGAGAAGGCAAGAGATTGCTGGAATTGCGGATTGTGAGTATTGTATCTCTGAGGAGCCCGGTGCGGTAATTCCGCACGCCGGGATCTGTGCGGGGGGCGGTCAGTAATGGCCGTCTCTACCGCGACAATATTCGTTATCCGCGCTAAGCAATTTCAATCTATTGAATTGCGAAATATTTCCTGATCAATTTCATCTAATTTATTCAAATCAATATATTCAAATATTTTTGAATTAATATGCTGCACTGGATCTGCAAAATTGTTTTGTAAATTTTTAGCAGCTCCCCACCAATTCAACCTTCTTCCTTTTTGGTTTTGACAGCATTAATATCTTCGGGCTGTTCCAGAGATTTTGTCAGAGCCAAACGAAGTCCTCTTACAGCCAGTGCCCACAACGATCTGGGTGTTATAAAGAAAAATGACGGTAATCTGGAACTGGCTCTCGACCATTATAAAATTGCCATAGAACAGGACAGCACCTGGTGGCTGCCCTGTTTTAATGCTGCCGGTGTATTATTTCGCATGAAGCTATACACAGAAGCCTTACTATATATTGAAAAAGCAGAAGAGTTAACCGACTTCAATAATCCCGATGTTTTAAACAACCATGCATGGATTCTCCATTCGCAGGGACACAGCGACATGGCACTGAAGTATGCACAAAAAGCAGTCAGGCTAAAAGATGATCAAGTCAGACTGGATACCTTACGTGCCATCCAGTCTGCTTTTGATAAAAATTTCAGTGAAAAGCAAGCGTCTGTAACGACAGAAGATAAATAGATGGTATATCGGGAATACGATTGATTAAAGAGAAACAATTCAGCTATAAAATAGTGGGATTGTTTTTAAATAATATCTATAACATGAATTTCTATTATGTATGGTAATGTAAGTCCATTTCATTACCCTGGTCCATGGTTGGACAGACTTTGGATCAACCGGGCAAGGATGTCTGCTTGATCTGATAATGAAAAGGACCAAATGGATCTGCACAGTGTATACTAACTATAATTGATCTGGATTCCGATTCACTTTAAAAGTATGAATTACTACCGATATCTTAACAACCAACGCCACTATGTTTAACTGATATGATTACCGTGCGTCCTGATAAGTGGGGTGTATTTTTACTTTGAATATTTTACTTTATATTCTTCTTCATCACGAAGCCCGAGATATCGTAAGAATCGGCTTCTGCTATTGAGTACCTTTTCTGGTATGGTTTCCAGACTTACCTCACCAAGCTCAAGACAGTAGTTTTCCGGACCCTCTTGCAATTTAAAGTGACCGGGTTTGGAGCCGGTAAAGATTGCTTTTGTTGCGCCAAGTTTTCCCTCTTGATTTACTGCAACGACAATAATCTTGCTTTTTAACAGAGCGCTCGTTTTGAATTGCTTTTCCTTTACCCATCGAGATGCAATATTTCGGGTCTTTACACCAATACTGAGAAGATTAAATGAATCGTTCTCATCCTCACTTCCGATTGTTCCTTTGAGGCAGGCTAGATCATTGGAGGGATAGTCTATATTGTACCATGTGAAATCGTTTATATCGTATATCCTTGTTCCAATCATTCTTATTGCAGCAACCGGCGCCTCTTCCGAAAAATAGACCTCCTGGTTATGACCGTCGTATTCCCATTGTCCTTCCGAATTGATTTTATACATATTGAATTTGTCGCCGGGAACTATATTGGGGAATTGAACCTGGATAATTTTTCCCTCCTTTAGCTGTATGTTTTTCCCTTTATAAGTCGCATTGATATAATACATACCTGCCGATTCAAATTGCATCTGCTTTCCGTCTTCCTCATAATCAAGGGATATTCCGGCTGTAGCAAAATCGAGAGTATCTACTACTTCCTTGAGCTGAATCTCAACCGATTCGCTTTCATCTGTTTCCAGTTGAAAGGCATCTTTCGGAATTTTCAATCTCGTTCCCTTTTTACCTGTGAAGATGTTTGTTTTTGCAGGATTGTATTTATAGGTTTGCAGGGAAGGTGCAAACTTCTGCATAAGCGGATGAACTTTAATTTGGTCCACTCGTTCCTTTTTACAACCAATGGTTATACTCGTTAAATATATAAGAAAAAATATTTTGATTTTTTGTTTCATGATACCAGCCAATTTGTTTTGTTAATCATTCTATTTCTAAAGCGCAAATAACGATGTCTATTTCTCATTGACAATGAAAAATAGATTGATATCTCAATAATTATGAACCGAAATAGTAGTCCCTGAAAATATATCATAATCTGTCAGTCTCAAATTTAAGCGGCATCTGAGTCTGTATATGGTATGTAACTTCCTATAACGTCGACTTATATCTCTTTAGGTAGTATTTTTGTTCAAGGAAAGTTCGCGGTATTCAGTAAATCCAGATACCGGAATAATCCAGTAAAAGGACTTGAAATTCACTCCGAAATACAACCTCACGGGATATAATGCCAAATTATCAGAAGTTACGGGCCATTTCCAGACTCAGATGGCCCTTAAATTTCGCGCGGCCAATTTAAAGCATTGTAGGGGCGTATACACAAGTGTGCAAGAAAAAATTTGTCTCTTTTGATGCCGGAGGACCAGGAGCTGGCTCGTCTATCGATTTCCAATCGCTTCTTCCGATAAGCCGAAGCGTATAAGCCGTAATATCGTATACTTTTCCGGTGAGAGTCCGGCAGGTAGAATAACATCCGGGCCATTCACCCAGCACCACTGTGACTGTTACCTTTTAAGCTTTCCGAGCATCGTTTATAAAGCTCCTGTTTTGCTCTACCATGCTGTTTCAATCTTTTCTCTCTTCGAATAGCATCTTCTTGTTTAAGATATGCTTCATAATAAGTAATTTTCCAACCACCCGATTGGGTTGATTTATTCTGATGCGAATTATGTTCTTTGAGTCTTCTTTCAAGGTCATTTGTGTAACCAATGTATCGTTTTTCACTGTTAGATAGTAAATAGACATACCACATTATCTTCTCCTTCAGTAGCACAGTGGTGCTGGGCAAGGAGACGGCTTTTACAGGAAAACGGTAAGATCAGCTCCGTTTCACAGTCCGCACATCTGTATCTGTAAAAGCCGTGCGAAAAATCGCCGCATTTCAATAATTTTAAGACTTCTTCCTTCCTTGCATCTGTCAAAGGACCATATTTTTCCTGAAATCTTTCGGGATAAATCTTTTCAAAGCCATGCCAGTGCCTTTTCCAGATTTCCTTGTATAAAGACCAGCGTGAGAGACCGGGCCTGTATTCTACCGGTAAAGATTTTTCAGCTGAAATATATATAGCGGAACCTCATACTTTTCCTATGTAGAAATTTTTGAAATATTCCGCAAAAAATCCTTCCTAATTACATGCAGGTAATTATTTAAATATCTATAAATGGTATCAGCCACACCGCGGTCGCGGTAGGGACGGCCATTACTGACCGCCCCCCGCACAAATCCCGGCCTGCGGAACTACCGCACCGGGTTCCTCGAAGATACTCACAAACCGCAATTCCAGCGAATAAGAAAAACTAACGTCAGGATCGAGCGCTGCCGATTATTTCTGTAGTTCGGGGTTTCTCCAGCCCGTAGTAAGATAATACTCCCAGGAACTGTTCCCAGATAAAGCTACTTCGCTGACTTCGCCTGTTTAGCCATTTAAACAGTAGACTCACCGTTATTCTATAAAACTGTTACAGACTTTTCGAGTTACCGAAAATTCCATAGTAATTATAGTAGCACCGACAAGTTTCCTGTTCAACTGTTTGAACAAATTTCTAATGCGAAGATGTCGGTTCTTTATGACCCACGCCTTCTTGCCAGGTCGGTAGCCATAGCTGTTCTTTATAAATCAACTTCGTAGATAGACCCGAGTATTCGAGCCGCTGTTCCCTGAACCAGTTTATCTTCTATGGATGGAAGTCCCAGGGGGCGCATCTTTCCATTCCCTTTCGGTATGTAGACTCGCTTCACAAGTTTTGCTCGATAACGCTTCTCCTTCAGACGCTTTTCAAGGTTCTGGATATTCGAGATCAGGTTATTTTCATAATCCTGGACCGTATATCCATCCACTCCGGGGGCTGCCCTGCGATTCATGTATTGCCATGAGTCAAACAGATAGCCCGCATTTAACATCCGGTAGAGGTTGCGAAATCGATACGTCTTTTCTTTCTTCGCCTTCTCTGTTATAGCCAGCAGTGAGGTTTGTATTCGTTTCTCCAGTCCTGCATGTCTGGCGAATGTTTCCTTTGCCAGCTCACGTATACCCAGGAATCCCCTTACCCGGAAGGGTTCGTATTATGGAAGTTATTTGAACTATAAGAAAAATTCTTCAGGATTGATGGAGCTCCTTTCTCTATTTGTCCTGATCGGGAAGCTCTTGACAACTAGAATCGGATTGTTACCTTTTCAACGAGGTGATAGCAATGGTCTCAACCATAAAAGGGAAACGTATTCTAATTACCGGAGCCACAGATGGAATCGGACTCCAGACATCCAGGGAACTGGCAGCTATGGGGGCCGAACTTCTCCTGCACGGGAGAGATCCCTCCCGTCTGCAAAACGCCGTATCGGAGATAGAGTCCATTCCTGGAGTCGGTAAAGTGAAAGGATATCTGGCTGATTTCTCGTCGCTGGACCAGGTTCGATCCATGGGGGATGAGATCTGCAATAACGAAGGTTACCTGGATGTTTTGATCAACAATGCCGGTATCTTTATGAAAGACCTTCGTATGTCTGTTGATGGCTACGAGATGACCTTTGCGGTCAATCACCTGGCTCCCTTTGCTCTAACGCTTCGGCTGAAGGATCTTATGAAACATAGCGCTCCCTCCCGCATTGTAAATGTAGCCTCCATGGCTCACAAAGGATCAAAATTCGATATAAATAATCTCCAGGGTGAGTCCGGCTGGTCCACATTCGGTGCCTATTCTCAATCCAAGCTGTGTAATATCCTCTTTACAGTAGAACTGGCCCATCGTCTGGAAGGGACCGGAGTTGTGACCCATTGCCTCCATCCCGGTGTGATAAACACCAAACTTTTGCGGACGGGATTCGGCAATATGGGAGCCTCTCTGAAAGAAGGGGCGAAGACCACTGTATTTGTAGCCACATCCGCACAACTGGCGAAATCCACCGGGAAATATTTCTCAGACGGAAAAGAGGCCAGTCCCTCCCGTGAAGCTACCGATTCGAATGCGGCCAGTCTGCTGTGGGACATCTCCGAAAAGTTGACCGGCGAATCCTGGGATTCATAGTTACTGGACTGGACGACCCATCTGACGAAACGAGCAAAATACGAAAGCTATTGTATCCATAGTTGCGACACAGTTCATGGCAAATAGATAACAATCAAACGTATATGCTTTGCTAATTAAAAAGGCGATACTATAAATGAATAGTACATCATCACCGCACCAAATGGGTGACATGCCCCAACAGAGTACAAATATATTTTTACAAAAGACTACAAGTCTGCCGATATATTTCAGGAGGAACCCGCCAACCTGGGCTCCTTCTATCGTATTCATTTTTTCTTTACAGAAATCGGCACGTCAGCTAAATTAAAAAGTAAGTAAGAGTATGAAAAAAACATTGATCATCACAGGCAGTGTTACTGTCACTATTCTCCTGGTTGTCGCACTTGTATTAAACAGCTGGACGGATACGGGCCATGGCAGACTGAATCTGAAAGCGGCAATCCTTTTAAGAATAATGGATATGAGTGGCAATCAGCTCCCCGAAAAATTGGATAATGAAAGTATCCGCAGATACAGAGAGACACTGAACAGCGGAGTGAAAAATACATTTGCCGACCTGACACCTGTGGAAAAAATCCTGAATAAGAGTATCCCGGGTCCCGATTCAGATACTCCGATTCGTATATATCGTCCGACTAAAGAAGACAATCTTCCCGTAGTAATCTTTTTTCACGGAGGAGGATGGATCGTCGGCAATCCGGACACCCACGAAAACATCACCCGATATATTGCCGCAAAGGCGAACAGTATCGTTGTCTCTGTAGACTATCGCCTCGCTCCGGAGCATCCCTTCCCCGCCGGTGTCATGGACGCCTATGCATCCCTGCTCTGGGTATCAAAAAATGCTTCTTCCTTCGGCGGGGACCCCACAAGGATAGCAGTAATGGGTGACAGCGCCGGTGGAAATCTCGCAGCAGTTGTATGTATAATGGCAAGAGATAGAAATGGACCGCGTATCGCACACCAGACATTACTCTACCCGGCTACGGATATAAGCAATTTCAATTCAGAGTCTCATAAGAACTTCAAAAACGGATATTTCATAAACAGAAGAGAGATGGTAGTCTACAGACAGCTATACGCGCCGGACAGCCATGAGTGGACCAATCCCCTTGCATCACCACTGCTTGCAGAGAGCCACAAGAATCTTCCACCGGCAACCATCATTACGGCCGAAATTGATCCTTTGCGAGATGATGGCAGGAATTATGCGAATAAACTGAAAGCTGCAGGAGTAAACGTAACGTATAGAAATTATCGCGGCATGCTCCATGCCTTTGCCGGATTTGATGGAATGTTTGACGAGTCACATGAGGCCCTGGATGAAGTGGCGGAAGATCTCAACAAATCATTCGCAGTGCCAGATATCGGAGCTGCAAAAGTTGAATAAGCCTGATTCGCCTGAAAAGCCTGCGATAATTAATGTGCCTGACTGTAGTCCATAAACTCATCCATGCCAGGAGACTGTAAATTTACATTTAATAGTTTACGGTTCAACTCCTACAATCTGCAGGTTATCTGGTTACTTTCGAAATAAAATCGGAAAAACAAATCTGATGGTTGCTGCCAGGCGTAATTGGCCCGGGAAAAATTATATTTCACTGGAGTCAGGGAATTTCTCATTCAATCCATCAGGTATAAATTGAAAATTATTGGTCCAGGAGCCAAAAGTCATAATTCGCATATTAATAATCCGGAGATATAAGAATCATGAAAAGTATCGAATCCTTCTTAAATTTGAAAATGGTGCAGAAGTTTTCGTTTGACGCCAATCATGGTTTCTACGAGAACACCTACTATGGAAGAAAGAACCCCGCAACCGGATAAAAAGCAAACCGAAGAGTATTTCAAGGAACTGATCAAAGCAATCATTTCCCTCTCCCTGCCAGCAGATAAGCAAAGAGAAATTCATGGCCACGGTTTTGCCGGGGAGGAGATGCTCCAGGGTTTTCGCAGCCTTTTTTTGCCATTCAGGGATCTCTACCAGAATTATGATATTGTTGACGATGGCCAATTGCCGTTTCTCGATTCGCTACATACACTTCTCGAAGAGAAGGTCAAGATGGAACCCGAAGAGTTCTGGGACAAACTGGAAACAGCCAGTGAGTGGAACCGCATTAGGAATACTGCGATTGAAACTTTAAGCGCGCTCGGCAAGGGCCACCTGACTTTGAAGATCACCCAGATGAATGTCAGCGTACCTTCAAAGAGTGGGCGCGACATTACCGTCCAGCAAACGACGACGGAACTGATTGAAAAGAAAAATGGATAGATTGCAACTCCAAACTTACTAACAGGAACCGAGGGAACGGACTGGAAACAGAATCAATTTCATCCCTGTGGAATGCTGCCTCCGATATCGCGCATACTCTATCGCCTGACACCCGGAATATTCGTATTAGTTAAATAGCTTATAAAAGCTCATTATAAATACGTACATATCCTACAACAATACCTTCGTCAAAAATTCGCTACATCAAAAAAAATTGTCCGGAAATAGACTTTTTTGGGGTCTTCTTATTAGATGTAGCGTTGTTGTGGCACTCCGTGCAACACGCTGACAAACAGGACTGGCTCCTGTCAATACAGGATGTCCAGGAATACTTATGATGGTGGATATATATATCATGAACTCGAAAAAGACCAGTCTAAATCACAGCCTCATATTATTGTTCGCAGGATTGCTGTTATCATTCTATGCACATCCGATTACGGCAGGAGAGGAGTCCATCCGTAAAAGCCAGTTCAATCTCGAAAACGGTGTGGCAATACAGGGGTATGATCCAGTATCTTATTTTACAAAAAATCGTGCGGAGAAAGGGAATGCATCAATCTCACTGACCTACAGGGGAATCATATACAATTTCTCCTCCGTCGAAAACAGAAAACTGTTTCAATCGAATCCCGAGAAGTATGAACCGCAATACGGCGGATGGTGCGCCTATGCAATGGGCGATGACGGGAGCAAGGTTGAAATCGATCCTGCGACATTCAAGATAGTAAATGGCAAGCTCTATTTATTTTACAATTTCTATTTTATTAATACACTTGTAGACTGGAACAAAGATGAATCACGGCTCAAGTCCCGGGCCGATAAATTCTGGGCTCGATATATCAAGAATTGATCAGGAGCGATACAATGATAAAAGAACAATCAACTTTATTTAAATTATTTTTCTGGGTTGTACGTATAATTCCTGCAGTAATATTTCTCCAGACCCTCTATTTTAAGTTTTCAGGCTCCGAAGAGTCTGTCTACATTTTTACTACAATGGGTATGGAGCCCTGGGGTAGATATATGATTGCTATTGCTGAATTAACAGCAACGATACTCTTGCTTATCCCGAGAACGACCTGGCTTGGTGCGACACTTGCACTTGGAATTATTACAGGAGCCATTGGAAGTCACCTTACCCTCCTGGGTATAGAGGTTATGGGAGACGGAGGTTTACTATTTATTCTTGCCATTACTGTTTTTATTTTTTCTCTGACGGTTCTGTACCTGACTCGAAAAGAGAATCTCATATTCAGATATTTGGAAAAATTTCATTGAGCAACATATTCAAATCCTTTACCATATGTCTGCTGTGATCGAAAAAATAGAAGCTAACAGGAAGACATGACGCACGCGAAACTCAGTGCGTATATTCATGATCTTCTTGAGAATAATTTTTTGAATGTAAAAATATAATAATGCCAGGACGCTGTGTGGATGCGAAACGGGAATTCGATTTCATTGTCTCTCTGAATATACCACTCCTGCAATAAATGAGATAGGGTTTAATCTAGCGAATGATTATATCTCCATCTTTTTCAATATCAAATGGGAGCCCGGAAAGAATACTATCAAACTTGCGCAGCAGTTCTGTCTGGTTTTCTGCACCAAGGAATATCTTTGCAATCTCGAAACTGTAGGAGTCCTGGGCCATAAGTTCCGTCAGGTGCTGTCCCGGTTTCACTGCCAGCAATATCCCCATATCCGGATGAAGAGCCTTTACCCGCCGGATTTCCTCCTCTGTAGGCACGCGATGTAC
>JBNKQE010000180.1:0-9646 GCA_050295715.1 Leptospirales bacterium | reverse complement strand
ACGACGCTCTTCCGATCTGGCCAAATATGTCAAATCCGGGACCAAGGTTGGCGCTTGTTGCGGGAACCTGTATGTGTAGTTCTGGAACTTGCATGGATTAATCCATGGTGCAGCTGCCTGAAAATCGGGAACCGGACTCAATTTTCAGGTCGGGGGTTCGCATATCCCCGGTAAGCTCGGAATTTTTCATAAGTTCCACTGTGGTAGTGGCTGCAATATTTCCACGAATCTTTCCTTGATTTGTGATGCTGCCCGCTTCGATATCGGCCTCCACTTCGGCCAGGGGGCCGACAATAAGATGGCCGCCGGTATTAATCTGTCCACGGAACTTACCGTTGATTTTAAGCCGTTTCTTGAAATTCATTTTGCCACGGAAGACAATATCGTCCCCGAGAATCGTTTCCAGTTCATTATCCTGCATGATATTTGAAATCGGGAGGATCGGGGTATGAGTCAAGGTGAAAATTATTGTTTTAAGAAATCCAGGCATGAAAAGAGATCAATGAGAGTGGAAAAATGATCGATGGTAGTAAGGAAGAATGTGTGGAGGAAGTAGCCCGTGATAATGGATGAGAATCAGCTGCGTTATATGTGGAAAGTTAAGCCTTCGGATCTCGAGGGATATATTCGTTGTTATTATATGGTAACCCCGGAAGGGGATGAGCTGCAGCTGGATTACAATTTCTCACGGCAAATGGCCAGGGTCAGCATCAAACTGGAGGCTGAGAATGGGAGAGAGTACTTCGCTGTTATTAAATCTGGCACAATTCTGCAGGAGAGGGACGTTGCATCCAGGCGTCCTGCGGACCTGACCTCAAAACTGAGAGATTCAAGAGGGTATTTCAAATATCTGAATGATGATATGGTTCTAAAGACCATTGGCGGAAATTACGATTTACCGGATACAAGCGTTTTTCATCACGAAAATGATAGACCGCGCAGGCTGGAGGATTTCTACGGTAGAGGATATCCGTATGCATCCCTGAAAAAACCTGGATTTCGGGAGAGAATCAGGCAGATACTGGAAAAACGCCGTGAAAATGAGATTCGGGCCAGAACATTCGGTCAGAAGGTCCTGCGCAGGCTTCCTGCCGAAACCCTGGATATAAGCCTGGGGGCTCTTTTGATTGGAGCCTATTTGCAGCATTTACTGAGCCTGACAGAGCTTGCCGGGTTTATGGGAGCACTTGGAATCTTTTCAGGAGCCTGGGACTGGGTGTGGAGGCAGAGAAGTCCGTTTCTTCCAAAGGTACTTTTAATGCTTGCAACCAGCATGGGAGCGGTCTATTTTCAGATACAGAATCGCGTCTGGGGAATTTTTCTTTAAATCAAAGGAATGAACAGTGGCGCGTCCTGCTCTCGCTGAGGCGAGAAGCAGGACCGGGCTCTCCGGGGTGAAGGGCCACCCCATCGATCCCTCGCGCGAATGACGTGATATCAGTGATGCGAGTTGAGACGGTCCGGATAGAGGGATAGCTTCATTGAATATTGAATGAAGACTGCTCGATTATGAGTAGGCTTTCGTGCAGTAATATTTTTAATTGGAAACTGGCAGAGAGATCTGCCGAAAGAAGAGCCAGGCTTTAAAAGGGCGGGTCGCTTCGGAGGAGTCACAGGAATGAAAGTCAGTAAAGATCATTCGGCCACGTCAGAAATCCGACAGAAATACATAACCTTTTCGCTGGGTGAAGAGGAATACGGGATTCCCGTTCTGCAGGTTCTCGAAATAATTAAGATGGATAACCTCATTCAGATCCCGCACTCTAAAGATTACTTTATGGGATTGATGGATATTCGTGGTCAGGTGATACCTATTATTAATCTGAAAAAGAAACTTGGAATCCATCTGGAGTCCTCGGAAGATATTGTTGATCGAAGTATTATTATAGAGACAAACGGGCGAAAGGTCGGTCTTGCCGTGGACCGGGTTTCGCATGTGATTCGTTTTCCGCCGGATGCCATTGATATGGGACCACCCTCGGTGAAATCCGCGTCCAGTCGTTTTATATTTGGAGTTGGTAAACACAAGGATCAGTTTGTGGTATTGATGAACCTGGAGAGTCTTTTTTCAACCGAGGAGATAGAAGACCTTTTCGCATCTTGAAAAAAAATGAATTTTTCTCTATCTTTTGTATGTTAAAGAGTTGACCTGCAGGCAGGGTGTTTTTACTCTGTCTTCACTGAGTCGATAGCTCAGTCGGTAGAGCATCTCCCTTTTAAGGAGAGGGTCCTGGGTTCGAGCCCCAGTCGACTCAGATAAAAAGTTGCATTGCTACCGTGATCTGCGATTTCGTTCGTGATGTAACAAACGTCCCGTTCGTCTAGCGGTTAGGACTCTGGATTTTCATTCCAGCAACAGGGGTTCGATTCCCCTACGGGATGCGTAAAATAATCGGATGCGAAAGGCTTCCTAACCGGCCTCAGCAAACAAAAACCGATAAATAACAATGAAGCGAGCCTCTGGCTCGCTTTTTTTTTGCCTTCATGATATTCTACCCGGATGTTTCCCTTCCTGTATATTACACAGGGCTTTTTGCATGGATAGATTTACTCCAGGTGCCAGATTACATACTTATCGGAAGTCCAATCAAGTATTTGGAGGTGAAGATGTTGTCAGTGAAAATTTGAAATATGCATACATAGCAAAGTTATACGAGTTATATTGAAAATTATATTTTCATTACCGGAATGGGTATTCGCAAATCTTATTAAAGTGGAATTCATATTGTAGGTTTACGTTATTAGGTATTGTCTAAAGTGACTTGACTTTTATATTATATTCAAAATAATGAATATTCTCGGACAGGCGGGTGATTCCCCGGCAGATTTAAAACGGTTCTCCGTATATATGATGCAATTCTAATGTTTGTTTTAGTTAAGTGTAGAAAACAAAATGGAGTCCTGATTGTATGAGATATTTATCAATACTTTCAATTTTATTTCTCAGGCCTGCTTTCCGTCTCCGTCAGACCAGGAGATATGCAAAATAGAGATCCAATCAAAACAATTCGTCAAAGTAATAGTAATTCGAATAAATGTTGGT
Source organism: Leptospirales bacterium (assembly GCA_050295715.1). Taxonomy (GTDB): domain Bacteria; phylum Spirochaetota; class Leptospiria; order Leptospirales; family Leptonemataceae; genus JBNKQE01. The sequence continues at coordinate 6,603 of JBNKQE010000180.1, read as the reverse complement.
AAGTTCGTAATATGTATATTCTCTGTTCAGGTGTGGATTCAGGTTTGTTTTCTAAAAAAAAATGGGAGAACTGTATGTTTGTATTTAAGTTCGTAGGGACAATGGTTATGTTGATGGGTCTTGTTGTGGGAAGCATGGCCACCTATAGTAGCGAAACCTGGGCAAAGCTGGGAGTGAGTGTTGTGGAAGACGGTATTGTTACCACGGGAACAGTCATTGAAATAAATAAAAAAGATATTTACCGTGCTCCTTTTGTTCGCTTCAAAGCACAGAATGGAAAGACCTATACATTTTTAAGTCAATTTGATCGAAATGTAGATCTCTTTGATCTTAAAGTAGGCCAGAAAATTGAAATCGTATATGATAAAAAGGATCCCCGGAAAGCTCAGGAAAATAACTTCTGGGGCAGATACGGTCCGCGAGTCATTCCCGGATCGTTTGGTGGAATTATTTTTTTAATCGGTATGTTTGTTTTTACTCGCGGCCGAAAACGATAGAGCCTGTAAAAGAAAATCACAGAACGTTAATGTAAACAATGGCAATGATTAAACTCTGTCTGTATTTCTCCGTCTGCTGATTGGAAGGAGGGTGATAATTATTACCTTCCATTATTCGTTTCCTGGATGGACGTTTACCGCGACGTTTCCTTTAGTAATCAAGCATGGACATATTCTAAAAACAATGGTATGAATGTATGGAATTTGTAATCGATACAGCTGAAAGTCTTGATATCTCTGATGTTGAATTAATGAACCTTCTATCGGAAGTTTATACGGGAGGAGGGTTTACTTCGAATGAAGACGCTCGCAAATTATTCGAAGCAAAATCAGTCAGGGGCCGTGGCAAACTATTTTGCGCGAAAGAGAAAAGTAACTCTACCTTTGCCGGTATGGTTATCCTTGTCTATCCGAATACGCCTGCAATTCGTATTGCCGCAGCATGTGAAGCCGAAATGCACCTGCTTGCCGTACTGCCTGAATACCGTAGGTCCGGTCTTGGAAGGTTGCTGGTTCAAAGGATCATTGATGAAGCAAGGAAGAATAGGTACAAAAAAATACTTTTATATACGCAACCGTCAATGAAAGCGGCCCATAGATTGTATGCATCGCTGGGATTTAAGGTAAATAAAAATAGAGACTTTGTTGTAAATGAACGTGAGTTTCATGTTTATGAATTACCGATTGATGATTGAGGTTCGGAAATTGGATGGCTTGATCTACCTGGTTATTAAATCATAGTAACACTTTACTTTCGAGCGAGAGAAACTGTTATATCCATATCTCAGATCAGACAAAACGGGGATTATATAATATGAAAACAATATTTATAGCCGGGGCACTCTTTTTCGCTTTAACGGTATTTGCAATTTATGCAAAAAATGATTCAATTGATCTCTCTCTTCTTCAAGAGGGAGATATTATTTTTCAGGAATCTCGTTCAAATCAGGCAAAAGCGCTGAAACTTGCTACGAAGTCTCGATATACTCATGTTGGGATAGTTTTTAAAGGTGCAAATGGATTGTATATTATGGAAGCTGTGCAGCCCGTTCGTATTACACCTTTTAATTCATTCATTCGAAGAGGTGTGAATCACCATTTTGTTGTGAAAAGACTGAAGGATTCAAATCAAATTTTATCGAAAAGTAAAATTGATGAGATGAAAGAGTTCGGCACTACATTTATTGGCAAGGATTATGATCCCTATTTCGGCTGGAGCGATCAGAGGATTTACTGCACCGAACTCGTCTGGAAAATATACGATCATACGCTAAATATTGAACTGGGGGAGTTACAGCATCTTAAGGATTTTGATCTCACTCATCCCTTTGTAAAAAAACTGTTGTATCAGCGATATGGAAACCGGATACCTTATAATGAAAAAGTAATCTCGGTTTCAACAATGTTTGAATCCGAAAACCTGGTTACTATTTTGAAGTATAACTGATAGAGTAGTTTAATAAAATTGTCAAATAGCAGGATGCCAATGAAAGCAATTTTTTACTGGTAAGATGCTAAAATATCCTTTTTTATCGTACAATAACATGGTACATGTTTACCGTATTAGCAATGAATCTAAAACCAGTACGGTAAACGAATACACGAAACATCTGAATAAAGAAATTTAATTTCTTTACCTCACTTACTTGAATGATTGCAGGTAAGGCTGATTTCAATAGATTGTTCCTTTATAATCTCTAATATAAACCTGTGAATAGTTACTTCGGTTCTTGCTTTTTGTTTGCACTGCAGATATATTCTGCAGAATTGAGAAATCAAATAAATACGAGAAATAATCCCGCTTGAAGACAGGGATTTCATCTCTCATTTCAATCGCGGAAAAAAAATACAATGAATAATTCCACAGACAGCTCAATTTTGCTCGGTGATTTCATGGTTAAAAAAGGCTACATTTCCCGCCAGGAACTGGAAGTCGCATTGACTGTTCAGGTGCAGACCTCCGATGAACGGCCTTTGGGTGAGATTCTCGTATCTATGAAACTGCTGGACCCTGTCCGTCTGGAAGAGTGTCTTGTTGAGCACAGAAAAGAGAGTCAGCGTTTTCAAGAAGACATTGCAGGACTTCAAAACCTGGATGCAGGAGATGAGTTGACCCTCTCCGAATCCGCTTCATTTCAAAAGTTTTATCCGCAGATTGTTATGGATATTAAAAAGCACTATATAAAACGCGAATACAGGACAAATCTGGTTTTGATCGATATGCAGCATTACTGGCTTCTCGCATTAATCAGCTTCATAAAATTTTTATCCAGCGATGTGCGAAATGCTGTGTTAAATGTTGAAATTGATATTATTCTCAATGAGATTATAAGCTATACGAAAAACCATTTCAATGTAGAAGAATTGTTAATCAAAAGTCTTGGTTCCGATTACAATCAGCATAGAGAGGAGCACAAAATACAACACAGGAATTTCATCAAACAGGTACTAATAATTCAGGTAGATAAAGACAATGAAATGGATTTGATGGATGCAACAAGAATTAAATATGATTTGAATAAAGTATACAATCTCTTAAATAACTGGTGGTTGGAGCATATTGCTATTCATGATCAAAATTACGCGCTGATTCTAAAAAAGCATCCTGATAAGAAAAGAATATTAGTGGAATGGATTGACGATGTTCGCAGGCACAAATTCCTTCAAGTTCGAAAACTGCATAAACAATTTTATGATGAAATTAACAATCAGCAGTAATTATAACCTGACCTTTTTGTAAATTCTCTCGTATCTTCGCTTCCCGGAAATTTCTCAATTACATGAAATCAATGACCAATCAATTCATTCTCATTTTCTTTAAAAATTTACTCCCTGGCTATTGAGCGAATTATCACACTTGTAATATGAGCTGCAAATAGCGGCGGCATATAGGATATTGTTCCAACTGTTGATGCCTTGCCATGTGAGATTTCGTGAACCATTCTATTACGGTCTACAGGTTCAGGTGAATAGACTGCTGTTATTCCAGTGTAGATATCTTGTCTGTGAAGTCTTTTTCTAACGGCATAGGCAAGCCGGCAATGGTTTGTTTCATTTATATCCGCAATTTTTACCAGCGAAGGATCCAGTTTTCCGCCAGATCCCATGGAGCTTACAACCGGGATCTGGCTTTTTACGCACTGAACAAGCAATTCCGTTTTTGAGGTGAGGGTGTCAATCGCGTCAACCACATAGTCCGGTTTTTCCATATCAAGGACCTGGCGGATTGTATCACTGTCCATCCAGGTGTCATGAATGGACAGTTCCAGTTGCGGATTGATTAACCTGAGGCGGCTGCCAAGGACTTCAGCTTTAGATTCTCCCTGGTTATTGGTAAGTGCCTGTACCTGTCTGTTTCTATTTGATGGCTGGATCCGGTCATTGTCTGCGATGGCTATTCTGCCGCAACCGGCTCTGGTTAAAAACTCTGCAGCAAAACCACCAACTCCACCAACCCCCACAATGAGAATTTTCGTATTTGAAAGTTGGTTTGCACCTTCTTCTGTTAAGAGTAATTTAGTTCTGGCCTGCCAGTCTTCCATATTGACCTCAAATTATTTATCGTCAGGTAGCCTTTTGTTGAATCTCGAAAAATCGATTCATTTATAAACATGGAGAAAATACAAAGTTGAATAAAGATTTGAATTAATCAAAACTATAGATTCGTATCATCATTCCATAATAATGCAAAGGTCGTGATTGTGGGCATTTCCCTGTCATTCACGAAAAGTCTCTGTCAAAGTTTTCACAAATAGTCGAAGCAAGAGAGTGGGGGCTAATATTCATTAGTTTTGCCGCGATCTCATATATTTCCTGAATTTCAATATCTACTCCATCTGTTTCGAGATACATAATCTTCGGATCGAGCTGGCGTATTAAATTATTAAGTTTTTCCGACGAACGACCCATGTAAATCATAAGGGCAATTCCGGGTGATATCATGATGTTGTGTCTTACACATTGTTCCACCTCATGCATGTTACCAAAGAATCCATGAATAATCCAGGGCATTCGGGACCGAGTGCTTTTACGTATGCGAAAGATATCGTCTGTGCAGTGAACATTGTGAATTATTAGCGGCAGTTCATAGTATTCAGAGATTTCAATATGTTTGATAAATATCTCTGATTGCAGTTCAATAGAATGAGCGCCCTTGCGTCGATCGAGTCCGCTTTCTCCAATAGCGGTCAGTATTTTATCACTGGCGGCTTTTTCAATAATATCGAATTCCTCTTTGACAACACCTTTTCCATACCAGGGGTGATGACCGAGGCTGATCATTCCTGGTGTTGATTGCTCCCTTGACTGTAACCATTCATCGGGAGTCATGCTGGTTATAGCATGTGGGGCACGGTGTCCGTGGGTATGAATATCTATGTAGCTTACATTTGAAAGATTCATATAAAGGGAATCACTATTAATAAATTTTCAATATTGATTCTGCGCTCGGCAATGTTTTAAAGAAAAATCATGCAATCAAACATAAGACTGCACCACTGTCTTATGTGTACGTTTTTTGAATTGTGAACGATATTTTTGTTCCCGTATCAGGTTTGCTTGCAACGTAGATTTTTCCTCCATGTTGCTCAACAAACTCTCTGCAAAGAAGTAATCCAAGTCCCGTTGTCCTCTCTCTTCTGGAATAATTTTCAGCGTGTATACTCAATTGAAATAAATTATTCAGAATTTCAGGGCTTATCCCTTTTCCCGTGTCTGCTACTGAAAACTCATGCATATTCGGATGCGCAATGTAGTTGAACTCAACATTATCTCCGGAACTGCTGGCTTTCAATGCATTGGAAGTTAGATTCCGGAAGATAGTTCCGATCATTTCAGGATCTCCATTGATGGTTAAATCTTCAGGAATTTTGTTTATTGCAGTAATATTTCTATTATTTTGGTTGTAGAGTTCAAAACTGATGTTTGCAATTTTATGTGGATTCAGGGCAGTTGGCGTAAATGGAATTTCGTTCAGATTTGAACGCGACCAGACAAGGAGATTGTCAACGAATTCATAACTCAATTGAAGTGTTCTTGCCTGTCTATCCAGGACATCTCTTTTTTCCGTTTCGTCCATTACTTCGCCTTCCGTAGAAATCAAATGAAGAATTTCAGCAGATGTGCTCAGGGGAAGCCGTAAATCGTGGGCAATAATAGAAAAAAGTCTGTCGCGAATGGCATTCAATCTTATAAGTTCCGTGTTTTTTTCTTCGAGCTTTTTTTGTTGATTGCGTATTGTGTCAACATTGGAAAGGTCTCGCAGTCTCATTATCCAGAGAGCCCAGCTTAAAGAGAAACCGACGGCAGACTCAGTCAATCCGTTCAGTCTGATAGATAACAGGATCTCCTGCGATGGTTGCGTGGTTGCCGTAAAAACAATTAATAAAGTTAGAGCCAGACTGTACAAAAGCAGGCTTACAGCAGGTGGCATCAGAAAGATAAAAGCGGATCCGATTGTTGCAACTAAAAATGGAGTAATAGATGTCGTTATTAGCTGGTCAATAGCGGATACATAAGCACCAAAGCTCAGATATAGAAATATTAAAAAATATACAGGGATTATTCGAATGGATGGCCGTACCTTCAAACTGTCCATATAGATGGAGATAAGAATCAGAAAAATGACAATTCCAAGCATTGTCAGGTGGGCAAAAAATAAATTTGTCTTCCACAATGTTGATTTTGCTGTTCCCGCTTCAATGAAATAAAACAACAGGCAGTGTATTGCATGTATTGGAGCCATAATTCCCATGACAACACGGGATCTCCGGACATTGGATGTCAGAAGGTCGGGAAAGTGGGGTAAGTCATGTACCGGCCATGCCTGTATCTTAACTAATATTTTTAATAAATAATTCATTCAAATAAGCGATAAGCGATAAAAATTTCCGTAAGTCTATTTTACTTTAAACTGCTCCACAAGACTGTTTAAAAAATCCGCCTGTATGGACATTTCATCAACAAGATTGGCCAGATCTTCGGCGCTTGTGCCCACACTCTGACTGCGTGAGCTGACTGCCTGGATACTCTCATTTATTTCACTCATGGCCTTCTTTTGTTCCATTGATGCACTTTCTATCTCTGAGGCTATTTCAGTTACACGGTT
>JBNKQE010000179.1:0-9669 GCA_050295715.1 Leptospirales bacterium | reverse complement strand
TCTTAAAACAAATGTCAATGATTTTATATTAATTTATATAATTCACAGAAAATCCTTCACTACTTCCGTTAAACATAGTGAATTTTATATCAAATCATCGATCCGACGAAACGCAGCGAGCATTATAACTTGTAAGGCTATAGCTATCTATATCCACAAGCCCATTATAAAAACTGACGTGCCACTTGTTCACAGGAGTATTGATCTTCGCTGTAGATGACCAGCAGGACGAAGAGCTTCCTACACTGGTCCCCGGAAAAACGGAAAGATCAATGGCTTCGCTTGCTGAAGTCCTATCAAGTATACTCTTCAACTCGTTGACGTTTGGCATTCTCCACGCTTTACCTGCCAGGGTAAGATTTTCGCAGTAATCGACAGCTGTATCCCAGGATAAAGTATCAGGAGATCCCGAACAACTGCTATCGTTATTCTGCCCCTTGCTACATTTCTGCCAGACAAGGCCTGTTATTTCATCCAGCACTGTACCATCGCCTTGATCCTGAAAAGTATGGACGCCGTCCCTTTGATCTCCCGATATAGACATCTCCCTGGGCAGTGCTCCAGTTCGGTGTTTCAGCGGTCCCGGAGGCACAATCAGCACCACCCATGGTCTGGCTGCAGGTTGTCCAGACAAGACCAGTGATATTATAGGTTGTTGTATAATCGCCTGTGTAAGTGGTGTGTTGCGTGGATCCGGTAAAATCGGCATCTCTCCCGCCTGGTACTCCCCGTCCTGTCCAGTGCTCGCACAGGAGATTTCTGTTCCAAGAGTATTCCAGCACGGTGTTTGATATGTTTTCAGCGGCGGCGTATAGGTCGTAGCTGGTGGCCGACTTAAAAAATAGGCTAAAACACCGAAGAGTAAGGAGTTGTCCTACATATCCTCCTTACAGGACGTAAAAAGCAAGATTGTTACAAGAGCTAAGGAGGAAACGATTATTTTTAAAAGATGTGAATGCCTTTGAGAATTACTGATTGATGAAATTAACATGACAGAACTCCAGGGATTCCATTACAATACAAGACGATTTGTCAGACTTACATATACAGCCCGACAAATGAAATTGTAAGGGTGTTATCTATTATGTGACGATGTATCAACATTTAATCTGACTATTTCCATATAATAAATAAATCAAACAATCCCTGCAGCTGTTTTTTGTAAGAGTTCCTACAATTTCATAGATCGAGGGCCTCACTCGAAACTCTTATTCCTTTTGTCATTATTCAACAGGATTACATCCAATATCCACCTGGCCTCCGAAAAGAATCATTGTTAATATACTTGGACGAACAACTTTGCACTGAAATTTTTTCCCTTCGCATTCAGCCTCCCAGGTTCTGGTGTCCCCTACTAACGTCTTACCAGAATCATTACTTATAACTACATTCTCAGTAAGACATCCTGTATGCTTTGCTGTTGTACTTTCCATGTAGTCAACCGGAGCTTTCGGAACCGACATGCAGCTTCCCAGCAAAAAAGTTACTATTGTTACTATTGTTACTTTTATACTCATGGAGAACAAAACAGCATTCAATAAACTTGCTGTCAAATCATTAAACACAATGGTTACATGTCACCGGTGCACCGGATTTTTGTCGTTATCGTCACTGCCTGCATTCGCAATGGAGGGGATCTAACCTGGTCTCCATTGAAAGTTATAAATCATCACACCTCCTTGCATTGTAGCGGGCCAGAGGCACCCCTGTTGAAGCCACGTCGTGCCGATAAGAAGCCTATCACTCAGCAGTATATATTTGTCATTTCAGGAATTAAAGGATAGTATGTACTTTACAAATCCACAGCATCCAGAATTCTGGACTCTGGCAGATTTATCTGTCGGTTCTTTGCATAAGCAGAGAACATCAGGCCTGCTGGTGAGAAAGAGATACCAGCGCTTTCCTCGCGGAAAGCCCCGGAGCATGGCTCCGTGTAGGTAAACCGAATCCACATTTCAAAGCCGCCATAACTATGGCCGGTTAGACGTATGATACGGCTCCTGCAGGCAAAACCATAACTTTTAGAATAGAGGTTTAGCCTTGGCTACAGTAACAAGACCCAAACACAAAATCTGCCGGACAGTAGGATACTGTATTTATAACAGCCCTAAATGTCCTTCCATCAAGCGTCCCTATCCACCGGGAACCAAAGCCGACGCACGAAAAAAGAAGAAGTCACCGTATGGTGAGCAGCTTCTTGAAAAACAAAAACTGCGCCTTACTTACGGTATGCTTGAAAAGCAGTTTTATCGAACATTTGAACGTGCTTCCGGAATGCACGGTAACACAGCTGACAACTTCCTTATCCAGCTTGAGAGCCGCCTGATGACTCTGGTATACAGACTCGGTCTGGGCCGCTCCATTTTTGATGCTCGCCAGCTGATCAGCCACGGACACGTGACTGTAGACGGCCGCCGTGTTGACATTCCCAGTTACCACGTTCGCCCCGGTCAGGTAATTAGCATCTCCAGCAAGACAAAAGAGAAAGATCGCATCAAAAATGCAATTGAGACTCGCACGAATGCCACCAATCCAACTCCTTACCTGGAAGTGGATGCTGATGGTATTTCCGGAAAATTTCTTGGAATTGCCGGTGCAGAAGACATCCCTGTAACTCGTATCAACATTCAGAAAATCGTGGAATTCTACTCCAAGTAATTCCCCTTTTGTTCAAATGCCTTCGAAAAAAACCCGGGAATTCACTCCCGGGTTTTTTTATCCTTCCTATATTTCCCCGCCCCTCCTGTTAAGTATTCCAAAAACGATCATCAATAAGGATGCTATCACCGCCATTACCGCCCCGAAGTAAAACGGTGCCTGCGAGCCTGCCGTATCGTAGAGCCAACCGGCAAGTATACTCGAGGGAAGAGCCATTATTCCGACTACTCCATGATACATCCCGTAGCCACTTCCCCTGTTCCTTTCGCCTACCAGATCCGACACCATCGCCTTTTGCGATGTTTCAGCCGCTGCACTGTAAAGCCCATAAATTGCGAAAAGAACCGGATAGATCCAGTATTTCTCAAACAATCCGAACATTCCGTAAACCGCCGCATAAACTATAAAACCTGCAACAAGCATCCTTACCCTTCCAAACCTGTCGGAGATTTTTCCCATGGGTATCGCCAGCAGAACCGACGCCCCATTATAGATCATATACATAAGCGGAATATACTCCCTGTCAATTCCCGTTTCCTGCGAACGAATCAGCAAGAGTGCATCGGTCGAGTTTCCCATTGTAAAGATTGCCATAATCCCCAGAAATAGATAAAACCGCCCCGGTATTTCACGAAATGTCCCCTGGCCGGTACCCGATTTTTCCTCTTCCCCTCGTTTTTCTTTTACCTTAACAAGAAGCATCACCACACCCAGAATTGCGGGCAGGCCGCCCAGGATAAAAACCATTCTGTAGTCCAAAGAGAGATACCCGAGCATCAAGTAGGCAAGAAATGGTCCAACTATTGCCCCGGTATTATCCAGTGCCTTGTGAAGTCCAAACCCCCTCGCCCTCTCCGTTTTATGACTTGAAGCGGCTATCAAGCTGTCACGGGGAGCAGTCCTTATCCCTTTTCCGGTTCTCTCAATAAAGCGCACAAGCAGTGCTTGAAACGGCGAATGGACAAAACCCATAACGGGTATCATCAGTGCTGTCAAACCGTAACCGGCGGCCATAAGCGGTTTTTTCTTTCCAATCCTGTCGCTCCACACACCGGATCCGGCCTTGAGAATGGAGGCGGTGCTCTCTGCGATACCTTCGATAATCCCCACTGTTGATTTGGAAGCCCCCATAGACAGAAGAAAGCCGGGAAGAATCGCGTAGAGGAGTTTTGTACTTGTGTCTGTAAGGAAACTGGTCAATCCGATAAAGACCAGGTTTGTATCAATGCTATTGCTGCTATTCTCTTTGTTCATAATATTCGTCCACGCAAAACACCCGAGTATCTCTTTTCTGAGTTGATTCAATACAGGTTAACAAAAAACTATTTCGTCGTATCGTATACTCAGAGCAGATTAGTTCCTATCGCTCCTGCGTTATCAGTAGTATTCTTAATAAGGACGAAAGTGTCTCCCTTTCATTTTTGGAAAGAACGGAGAGGACCTCCTCCTGAATCCGTAAATGGTCTTTAATGGCTGGTTGAAGTGCTTTCAATCCCTTTTCCGTCATCCTGATAAGAACTCCTCGCCCATCCTCCGGATCGGGTAGTCTCTCAACAAACCCCAGTTTTACAAGTCGGTCCACCCGGTTGGTCATCGTCCCCGAAGTTATAAGAAGCGTTGATAGAAGATCTCCCGGAGATTTTTCATAGGGCTTCCCACTTCTATAGAGTGTTGCAAGCACATCGAAATCGGGCTGGATCATACCATGTGACTGGAAAACCTTGTGGTTGATATCCATAAGATATCCCGATAAACGATGAATCCTCCCAAAAATACCTGTAGAGGTAAAGTTCAGTTCCGGATGCTCTTTTCCCCACTGCCCTAAAATGAAATCCACATGATCAGATGTTTTTTGAGTCATAAGTAACAACTATTCATTTTTTACTTGACGTCAAGATATTTACAGGCCAGCCTTCCCACATTGCTTGATATCAAGATATGTATTTATTTTATTATTTATTTCTAATAACCACGGGGGACTTATGAAAATTCTACCATTTCTCGCTATCGCTATTGCCGCAGGAGCTCTCCTTCCCGTGCAGGGGTCCATGAATGCCAGGCTGGGGCAGATATTCCCCCACCCCCTTCACGCATCTCTGGTTTCCTTTACCGGAGGAACATTGACACTGTTGCTCATTATTTTATTATTCCGAATCGGTTTTCCTTCACTAAAACAAGTATCGGGGATACCACTTCATCTCTTTTTTGGCGGTGTTATCGGTGCTTTCTTCGTTTCCGTTTTTCTTATATTGATCCCCCGCCTGGGTGTTGTTGGCGTGGGCGTAACCGTAATAGCCGGACAGCTTTTATTTTCCATGATCATTGATCATTTTGGATTGTTGAATATGAAGCCGATCCCCATTAGCTTTTCGCGTATTTCAGGCGGGATACTTCTTCTTGCCGGAGTGTTACTCATGCAGAAATGGAACTGAGTTCCAATATATTGTTTCAGGAAAGTTCTCTGCATTCAGAAATGTAGTATATTCGATATAGTCCGCAGCCGCTACGATTTTCCCTGTAAATATATTTTTACCCTCTCTACAATGTCGTTCGGCACAACAGTTCAATCCGGATACCCGTGTTTGAGAAACCTATAAACCCCGGATAGGGACGCATTCTGAAGTCTGGCCATGCGTTTTACTGAAAATTCATTCATTAATCATTTGATTATTTCTTCAAGATCGACCCAGGTTTTGATTTCAATAGACTCATTTTTGTGCAGCCGTGTATTTACTCTTCCACTTTTTTCGGCATGCTTCATTTCCTTATAAAAAAATGATTGCTGTACCATTTGGTACATTTATCATACCGATTATTCTGTACCGATTGGTACATTTTTGGGAGAAAAATTATGAAAGAACAAAAACTACCCCTGCCCCCCTTTACACTGGAAACAGCCAGACAAAAGGTACAAATGGCAGAAGATGCCTGGAACTCGATGGATCCAATCAAAGTATCAAAAGCCTATACTCTTGACAGTGTCTGGCGAAATCGCTCCGAATTCATTAAAGGTAGAGAGAATATTCAGTCATTCCTGAGACAAAAATGGGACAAAGAGCATGATTACCGTCTTGTAAAAGATCTCTGGGCCTTCTCGGACAATCGCATAGCTGTTCGTTTTCAATACGAATACCACGATGAAGGCGGACAATGGCACAGGGCCTACGGCAACGAACAGTGGGAATTTGATGAAAATGGATTGATGCAAAAACGGGAAGCCAGTATCAATGACGTAAAAATCTCCCAGGACGAACGCAAGTTCCATTGGTCAACGGGTCCGCGGCCACAGGATTACCCCGGACTCACTAATTCAGTATTTTAATGTCCCGATCGAAATTTGATTATAAAGAGACAATTGAGAAGCTATCCGAGTTGTTCCGCGAACATGGATATCACGGAACAACTTTTTCCTTTATTCAGAATACATCCGGCCTTGGCAAAGGGAGCCTCTACCATCATTTTACCAACGGCAAAGAAGACATTGCCCGCGCCGTTCTTGCCTCCGTCCAGGATTGGTTTGAAGAAAACGTATACATTCCCCTTGAATCCCCCGATTCCGCTGTTAACGACCTGGACCATATGTATACAGCAACAATCCGTTTTTTTCATGAAGGAAATAGAGTCTGTGTTCCAGGGTCTTTCGCACTGCACGATGCACGTGATATGTTTCCCGCAGAAATTGAAAATTATTTTATGAGATGGATCAACACATTAAGCAAATTTCTAATACGCCACGGCATCCCCTCCCGGGAAGCTAAAGAGACGGCAATGGAAACTGTTGCCCTTGTTCAAGGAGGGCTTATTATGGGACGAGCCCTGAAAGAGCCTCAAGTTTTCAAATCTCTGCTTAATAAAAATAAAAAACAGATTAAAAAACGAATTAAAGAAAATAGTTAACAATAATGCTGCAGGAGATTACAATAAGGTTCTTTTTTGAAGAAACGATGATAGACGAATTATTAAAGTAATTTCAAAGCTGACATCAAACAAATACGTCTGGCCTACGCGCCACGAATAGACAGTATCAAATAGGAAAAACTAAACGAAAGAGAGCGCTCTTTTCTGTAAAATCTTGTAAAAGTTTAAATTATTTCTTAAGGGCATTTTTCATGCGCATAAGTTTTCCACGAAGGCGCATGATTGCTTTCGTATGCAGTTGTGAAATACGGCTTTCTGTTACATCCAGAACTTCACCGATCTCTTTAAGAGTGAGGTCTTCATAGTAATACAGCACGATTACTTTCTTCTCTTTGTCCGGAAGGTGCTTGATCGCTTCAACGATAACGCTTTTTACTTCTTCTTTCTCAATCAAACTGTCCGGATTCAGGTTTGCAGGAGATTCAAGTGTTTCCATGAAAGAGACTTCATCTGAGTCATCTCCCATATACCAGATATCATGAAGGGATATAATGCTTGTTCCGGAAATTTTTGCAAGGAGAGATCCAAGTTCTTCCACAGAGATATTCATCTCACGTGCAATATCCTCATCCTCTACCGTATGCCCGAGCTTATTTTCCAGCATGGAGATGGTCTCTTCCACCTGCTTGGCTTTTTGACGGATGGACCTTGGAATCCAGTCTATGCTTCGAAGTTCATCGAAAATTGCACCGCGGATTCGAGTCATCGCATATGTCTTGAATTTGATATCTCTATCGGGATCAAACTTCTCAATAGCATCAAGAAGACCAAATGACCCGTAGCTCACAAGGTCGTCAAACTCAACATTCTGCGGCATTCCAATGTGAACTTTTCCGGCCACGTACTTTACCAGGGGCGAATATTTTTCAGCAAAATAATCCCGTATCTCGCGTTCGTGCTCCTTTCGGTAACGACGCCAGAGTTCTGTTTCATCAGAATCTTTATATTTTTCCATTAACTTGGACATGGAACGCATCAATGACTCACTTCATTCTCAGAAACCTAGTCCTCATCCTTAGCAATCATTGTTCTAATTGCATCAGCAATAAGCTTTGGTTCATTCTTTATCTTAACCTTGTTAACAAGGATGTGGTCTCCAAATATCTGAGTCTCTCCATCCGCAACATTTGCCGGTTCCTGAATTTCATCATCCAGCGCACCCGGCATATTCTCTCTGGTCTCACTAACATCATCACCGAATGATGCTCCAGTGTCAACTTCAGCACTGTAATCATTACTGCTGTAGGCGCCAAAATATTCAAAAAATTCCGGGATTTTAATCTCCAGAACCTTGTAGACACCCACTCCCAGGAAACCGGAAAGAAGTGTACAGATTAATGCCGTTACCAGCACATGAGTCAAGCGGTTTCCAACAGCAAAACCAACGGATACTGAAATAATGAGCCCGAGAACGGCAAAAACAATAATAAATTTATAAAGCAGGCTCATGTTTCATTTTATACTCAGTCAACCTGCTCTTCGATATCATGATTACTGATATTTAACAGTTTCTGAAAAAAGCCAATAATCCCCTGAAAATCGCCTTTAACATCAGTATTAAGAATCCTTGCAGCAAGATGATTTATACAGGCCGAACTCTTTGATCCGGGATAAAGAATCACATTGGGTCTTTGATTTCTAATACTTTTTTGAACAAGATTCTCTTCAAATATGAATCCAATACTTTCAACTTCCGTTTTCAAAAACTGCGAAGATATACTGATAAGTCTATCAGCAACTCTCTTGGCTTCAACTGCCGATGGAACGCGATTTACAATCAGCTTGATTGTCTTTTGCTGTTGATTGGCCACGATTGATTTAATCATACCGTAAGCATCGGTAATAGCGGTCGGCTCTGGTGTCGTTACGACAAGGATGTCATCTGCAGGGATGACCAGACCGATTACATTGGCGCCAACGCCGGCACCTGTATCGATTATCATAACATCATACCCGGTAACAGACTGAAGACTTTCCATAAAAGTCGTTCGTTGTTCATCACTCAGATTTGCCAGTTGCGAAATTCCATTGGCACCGGCTATGATATCAATTCCATAATTCGTAGAAATAATAACATCTTCGATACGTCGTTTTCCGCGCATCACTTCGTAAATATTAAATTCCGGGATTATTCCCAGAAGAACATTCACATTGGCAAGCCCCAGATCCCCATCGAATAGAAGGACCTTTTTCCCCGCACGGGCCATGGAGATAGCAAGGTTAACAGAGACCATGGTCTTCCCAACACCACCCTTTCCGGAGGTAATAGAGATAATCCTCGTCTTTCTTGTCTCCTGTGCTACATTCTCTTCCGTTTCCATTGAGCGTTCCATAGCCTCTTCGGCTGTACCAGTGAATGGAAGCGAACCTTCATTCGTACTCCGTGCCAGCCTTCTGAGATTGGGTGTCTGATCAATAAGTTCCATTGTTCCCTGATACATATTCTTACCCGGAATCCTAATTATTGCTTTAAAATCTTATCGGCAGTTTCTAAAACTTTTTTACAAAAGTCTCTTACAGCGCCTCATTCAGATCCTTCCCTTACTGGCGAAGGATCATTTTTGCAATATCCATAGGTTTTGAATCTGTAATCTCCCCTGCTGGATATTGGCCATTCATCAAGTACGAGAAGGGCCTGTTTAACTTATCGGCATGCTCAATAAATGCCCCGATAAATTCTGTCTCATCCAGCCGAGTTAGAATAATTTTTTCAAAACCGGCCCGATCAAAAGCAGACATAGTCTTTTCCAGCAAAGCCGGATTCATATCAGCTCCCAGAACCAGATGCTTCTCCAACTCCACCGGGCAGGCATCAATATATTTTATTAATTCATGCATCCGTTCCATCTCTCCTGGCCCGATACCCGGAGTATCGATCAGCATCAACTCAGCCCCATCCCGATCGATCGTCTCTCTAAACTCTTCCGGAGTTAGGGGTGCATAAAATGGGACTTCCATCACCTGAGCAAAGCTCTTCAGCTGTTCGGTGGCAGCAATTCGATGCCTGTCCAGAGAGTAGACGGATACTTCTCTCTTTTCTTTCATATAATAACGAACCGCAAGCTTCCCCAGGCTCGTAGTGTTTCCGGATCC
>JBNKQE010000178.1:0-9670 GCA_050295715.1 Leptospirales bacterium | reverse complement strand
GCCTCAGTTCTATGAGTATCTAACAGGAATGATTCCGGTGAATCATATAAGTCATCAGTGGCTTATTTCTTCACAATTACTTGGAGTTGAGAGGAGTGTATATAATATAAGAATCAAGCGGTTTATTGATCTGATCCTTGCCACTGTCGGATTAATTCTAACCCTGCCACTCATGTTACTTGCAGTAATTTTGATCCGGCTTGAATCTCCAGGCGGTGCTATTTTCAAGCAACGTAGAATCGGGCTTTACGGAAAACCGTTTAACCTTTACAAATTCCGTACAATGCATGTTGCATCGGCCAGCAAGATAAATAGAAGGTTGAGTGCCAGGCAGAGGGAAATGTATATAACCCGAATTGGTAAAATTCTTAGATATTCACGGATTGATGAGATCCCGCAGATGTGGAATGTCCTTCTGGGTGAGATGAGTTTTATTGGCCCCAGGGCCCTTATCGAAAATGAGGTGAAACTATTTGAAGAGAAAGTTCCTTATTTTCGAATTCGTCACTCCGTCAGGCCTGGAATTACAGGGTGGGCCCAGGTAAAATATAAACACGGCTCTTCTCTGAATGATGCACTTGAAAAAATTAAATATGATCTCTTCTATATCAAAAACCTCTCGGCGCTCCTGGATGCGGATATTTTATTAAAAACAGTGAAAGTAGTCATTTATGGACAGGGTGCAAGATAAAGCAGGTATCCGTGCAGGGGTTTGAGTTATTTTCCGGGTATCTTTCGTCTCATTTCGAGATACTAATAGATGTTTTTTACATAACTACTCCTGGATTACTATAGTAAAATAGGGTGAAAATGTCTTTTTTATGGATAATACGGTTTTGATAATTGTGCATCAGGCAGAGTTTATAATGGAGAAAAAGCAACTCCGAGCGGTTTCCTCTTGACATTGCCAACATTTTTACAACTTAATAATGATTGTCTGACAGGCAACGGAGATGAATCTCATGAAACGACTGAATGTTTTTTTACTTTTATTAATACTAATCTCTCTAATGCCGATTCCACTGACGGCTCGTCCCATGGGGCAGGTTCGGGCTCTGGCGGGGGAGGTATATGCACGCTCCTCCGGAAAATGGGTCCGTCTTGATAATCCACGCCTCCTGTACAGTGCAGATAAGCTCTATACAAAACAGGGACGGACGGAACTCAATCTGGATGGTGGTGGCATTGTTCAGCTGGATGCCTGGACAAGTATAACATTGAAAGATGGTGGAGATAACGAAAACCCGGCTCCGACAATTCGTGTTGTCACAGGGAATGCCTGGTTTGATCTTCAGAAGAGAGTCATTAATCTGGATATACGAACTCCTCATGCAAACGTTGTTACAAGTGGTTCTAGCGGACAGGTTATGACAAACCTTCGCAATGGAACGGAGATTGGATTTCGTAATAGAGGGATTAGCGAGGTATCAGGAAACTACAAAAACTTTACACCCACTGTACCGTCCAACTTGCAGGGTCCGATTGAGGGTCTGGGACCTCAGGGTGATATGGTTATTCATAACAGTCTGAATGATGTAATTCAGGCTCACAGGGAGGCCAATCGCTTACTGATGTGGGATAGTGCTGAACGGATTCGATCTAGAAAGATATTCTATCGCGAATTGAGCCAGAAATCACTTTCTGCTTCAGAAACCCTCTCCAAAAGAGTTATGGAGGCGGCACTTTCTCGGAGCGAAGCATCACAGGGAGTTGCCCGCGCACATTTTGCAAGTATGCAGGCCCAGCTTACTGAAGATGATCTCATGGGTGATAATGCAAATGTGAAGAAAATACAGGATTTAATGAGAGATGCGGAGAGAGACCAGGACACTATTTTCGAAGATGCAAAAGAGATACGTGAACATATGAACGACGGCAGAAACGGAATGGATGCACAGGGATTTATAAATGCCACTTCTGCAGCTGTCATCGCAAATCGATCCATTGCGAAAGCTGAATTGATACATATTAAATCTTTGCTTGGAATGACTGACAAAAAAAGCGAATCGATGATAAGGACTGTCCTTGATAAAGCAACCCGATATGCGAATCGAGTAGATCCGTTACTCTTGAACATGGAGAAAATTGATAATCTTCTCTCTTCAGGAGGGAGTAATTCCCATCTATTATTGGCACTTTCCGCAATGACTACGAGGAACAGCGCTGATATAATATCCGGTTGTATATCAGGCCTTGCCGGACAGGCAGGGGAAGTTAGCAAGGGTAATGGAGTAAATGATAGCTCCTGTCGTTTTACTTCAACTGCTCAGATGGCGTCTGATAAGGCTGTTTCCGCATTAAGTTCAGGAGATGCTGGCGGAGTGGTGGATGCCTTACGAACAACTGAAGAGGCTATAAAAAATAGCGGGAGAGGTATGCTTGCGGGCGGCATTTCAGGAATTCCGGATGTTTACGGAACTCCCATTGTTGATCAGCTCGACGTTGCAGGTGAGGCTGGAGGTGGTCAGGAAGAGGGCTTTGAATCCTCTGAGAGCGAACTTGCCCGGGAAGAGGGCATCGAAGAGCCGCTTATCTCACCCCATGATCTGGCTACTGCCAGCCCATCCCAGTAGGGAACCTACCAATAATCCAGGGTTTTCCAAAAGTCGGACAGCCCGGGAGTCCTGTTCAAGTCTCCCTGGCGGAGTAAAGTATGTATCAACGAATCCACTCGCTTCTTTTTGACTTAATACTTATAGCTTTGATTTTCTTTGCTCCCTCTGCTGTGGGGGCTGTCCATGTAAGGACTGGCGCGATTCTTACCATTGGAGTCTCCTTACTTGCTTTTGTCTACATGTCAAAAAGACTATTTATGCGTCTCGACAGCTCTCGTATTATTAAAGATCTGTTCAAAGAGAGGGAGTTGTATGTTCTCTTTGTATTTATTTCACTCTTTCTGTTCTTTATTTTATTACAACTGATTCCACTTCCAACCGGTATCGTAGAATTATCTTCTCCGCACTTAATTAAGCTTCATAACTCTGCAGGTTCGTTTCTGGACCTGACTGCAGTATCTCGTAGCGCTGAATCCTTTCGAACTATAAGCCTTTATAAGTATGCAACAGAAAAGGAACTGGTCCTTTACCTGACATACTTTATTACATTTTTTATAATTGTACAAGAAATAAAGGAAAAGAAGAGGATCAATTATATAATTATTGCTCTGATTATTGCTGCTTTTCTTGAATCAATCTACGGTCTGTACAGTTTCTTCAGTAAAGATTTCAATATTCTTGGACATCGATTAACTTATAATTATGCGGCATCAGGAACATTTATCAATCGTAACCACTATGTCGCTTTTCTTGGAATAATTTTTCCTCTATCAGCAGGGTATGTTGCGACGTTTCTGGATTACAGGGGGGCGAATCAGAGGAGAACACTGAAAAGTAGAATAAATGAATTTTTCAATGAGCACTTTACAGCTGAGAGAGGCCTTTTCATTATAATGACAGCAGTGATGATACCGGGAATCATCTTCTCTCTCTCCAGAATGGGAGTATTCAGTTTTATAGCCTCTATGGGTTTTATGGGAACCCTTACGCTATTAAAGCGAAGAAAAGGGAATCAGGCTATGCTGGCTTTGCTCCTCTCTATCGGTATGGGGATATCACTCTGGTATGGTCTGGCTCCGCTGGAGATGCGATACAAGAATACTCTGGATAGTATGGATGATCTTCGTTTGAAAGTATGGGACCATAGTATTGATTATGCAGGGGATTTTCTCGCTGCGGGAAGCGGTGCCGGAACTTTTGAATATGCTTATCGTGTATACGAAGAGGAGGGGGCGGAACAATCCCGTGTGGTTATGAATCATGCCCACAATGACTATCTGGAACTTCTTACGGAAACGGGAGTCCCCGGATTTCTTATTCTTATTGGATTCTTTATTTATCTGTTTAAAATAATGCTGCGTGAATGGTTCAAGCGTCGCAATGCTTTTGCTTCGGGAGTGGGGCTTGCCGGTCCGGGAGCCATGATTTATATGGCCATGCACTCTATTACTGATTTTAATTTTCACATTCCCTCTAATGGATTTATCTTTTTTATTGTTGCGGCGATTTCATATCGGGGTGTGAAAATTCGGGGTTTTTCCGAATATTCCGGAGAATCGGATTATACCCGGGAACAGGAGCAAAGACCGCTTCAAATTCGCAGACTGAAATCGGTTGCACTCTGGGCTGCCCTGGTATCCGTTCTTTTAATCCCTCTTTATATGATCCTGTTTTCTATAAACCGATGGAGGGCTGAATCGATTTATCCTGTGGAGCGAACGACCCTGTGGGAGACAAAACGGGGAGTGATTCCTGAAGAAGGTGACCTGGCAAAACTAAAAACCGCCTCATCTATTTTGCCCGATTTTCTGGATTATCACTTACTTCTCGGTAAGTATTATTTCTATGGTGTCGATCTGAACTCTCTACAGGATTCGGAAAAAACGAAGAGAGTAAAAAAGGGAATAGAACAATTTGCCACTGCCCTCTCAATCAATCCCCTTGCAACCGAAGCATTTACGGATCTGGCCCGGATCGAACTGGCACGCGGAGAGATCGATCATGGTTTGTCTCTGCTCGAACGTTCCGTGGAGCTTTCAAGGGGAGATTACTACAGCCGGGCCGGATACGGGATTGCAGTTGCTGCACATTATGAAATGATACCGGAGTCGGAACGTGCCATCTATCTGACCCGGGCACGATGGGAGTTAACGGAGTGTATGAGACTGAATCCACTGATGAAAAGTAACTCATCGGTTGTTTCAGCTCTTACAAGAATTTATTTACTGGAAGGCGATATCAAAGGCGCTATCCATACGCTGGACGAACTCAAAGGGCGGATGGATGAAAAGGGAGCGATTGACCGTCGCCTATTATTGGCGAGACTTTATCTGCATACAGGAAACGAAAGGTATGCCTTTTTAGTTTATGAGGAGATCAGAAAGAAGGGAGGGCTAAATGTCAGAAAGCACTTAATCTCCGAACTTTATTATGGGATTAAGAAGTATCCGAATTTAATTCGGCTTCGATTCTACCTGGGCAGTATACTATTCGAGAGAGGGGAGTGGGATCCCATTCTTAAACTATTTTCATCGAAGGAGAAACTTTCGGAACTGTCAGCGAAAGAGCGTGCCGACGTTTTTTTTATGATGGGAGAAGCCTATGAAAAAAGAGGAGAGCTGCGTGAGGCTATGCAACAATACAAAAAATCTCTTCGGATAATGAAATCCCATGAAAAATCAAAGCGCAAGATACTGGAACTTACCCGGAAAGGTATTTATTGATTGCAGATTGCATCAATCGCAGTGTTCGTCTATTTATTTCTTATTAATAGATTACGTATTGTGGAGAAGATACTTGCAATTCTATCGCGAAATGACATCGCGGGAGTATAGCTGTTCTGTATTTCACGATTTCTTCTTTGATCGTGTTCGTGACCGTAGCCGTATCCATACCCGTAGCCATAACCATACCCGTAGCCATATCCGTAGAGTGAGGATCTGCGTGGTTTTATGCGGTTGATTATTCCTCCCAGAAGATTTGCTTGAAGGTCTCGCAGTTGTCCTGCTGCCTGTTCCACAGCCCGTCCAGACGTGGATTCTGCTCGAATGACCAGTATAATATCCTGAGCAAGGGAGCTTAATACAAGACTGTCCGTTACCTGTAAAACCGGAGCAGAATCTATGATTACTTTGTCATACTTGCTGCTAAATAGCTCGATTGCTTTTTTCATTTTATCCGATCCCAGTAACTCGGAGGGATTGGGAGGGATATGACCGCATGTTATAAGATCAAGGTTTTCATATACATTCTTATGTATGGACTGTTTCAGTGTGGAACTCCCTACCAGGTAATCGGTTAAACCCGATTCTGCAGAATAACTGAAAATCTGATAGAGCGAGGGCTTGCGAAAATCTGCATCAATTAGGAGAACGCGTAATCCATTCTTTCCCATGGTGATGGCCAGGTTGGATGCAATGGTGGACTTTCCTTCTGATGAGAGGGAGCTTGTAATTAAAAGAACTTTATGATCCGTATCAGGAGAGGAGTAGAGAATCGATGTGCGGATACCCAGAAAAGCTTCTGAAACCTCGTATGCTTCATTACCCAGGGTAGTAGGCAGATTTGTGTCAAGTCTGTAAGCACCCTCCTTAAATTCGGGAATGGAGCCAAGGTGGGGAAGGCTGCCGTATTTTTTCAGATCTTCGCTTTGACTTATCGTATTGTCAAGATATTCGAGTGCAAATGCCAGAAAGACACCTCCGGAAATTCCCAGTAGAAGGGTGACTATAAGAACAAGAAGTTTTCGTGGTTTGACTGGCTTTTCTGGAATGGTTGCTCTGTCCAGAACCCTTATATGACTTGATGGAATGCTTCCGGTAACACCCGTCTCTTTGAAGCGGGTAAGAAGGATATCGTACATCTTCTTATTCGTTTCCACATCTCGCTCGAGAAACCTGTATGTGATAGAGTGTTTTCCCAGAACCTGTGCTTCGTTTTTTAGATTTGCAAGGGCTTTTTTAAGTGTTTTCTCTCTTGCAACGGCAACCTCATACTCATTTTTGAGCATTGAGATCACAGTCTGGATCTCCTGATTCAGTGTCTGACGTTTGGAGGCTATCTGGTCGTTTAATGATTTTATCTGCGGATGCTTTTTCCCATACTTATTGGAGAGTTTCTGTAACTCACCCTGCAGACGCGTGACTTCCGATTTTAGTTCAAGAATGAAGGTGTTGGCAAGAACATCGGGAAGTGAATTGTAACGATCTCTGTCCGGAAGATTCTTAACCTGCATATATCTGGTTTCTGCCTCTACACGTTTTATCTCTGCCTTGAGGACTTCTGAGTTGAGTTCGGCCAGTTTTGAAACGATAATATTTTCCCGCTCATCCAGCGAGAGGATGTTGAACTTTTCTTTGTACTGTTGCAGCATCATTTCCGATTCATTGAGGTGTTCGTGTTGCCTTGTGATCTCATCCTGGAGGAAGTTGCTTGCTCCAAGTATGGTTTGTTGTTTTGCAGCATTATTCTGTTCAATGTAGGAATCAACAAAGGCATTTGCAATCTTTGCCGAAAGCTCTGGATCATTGGATTCATAGTGAATCATTACAAGACGAGTCTTTGGAGCCGGATCGATAACAAGGTTTTCCTCAAGCTTATCGATGACGGCATTTTTCACTTCGTTGAATTCTTTTCGATCGGGCTCCCAGTTTTCTCCCTTATTCATACTTTTCTTTTTCGCTTTACGCCACCGTGAAGCCTCGGAATTGAATGAGTCGTTATAGAGCAGATTCAACTTTGTTATGACCATTTTGATGAGAAAACGGGACTGGAAGAGTTTATACTGGGTATTGTAGAACTCGGAGTCTTCGGAACTGACAGAGTAGGGATCTTTGAACTCTACGATTTTTGGTGTCTCTTTTTCAATGATGACCTCAGTTGTTGCCCGATATACAGGCGGAGCGATAATTATATACAGCAGTGCAATAAAAAGTGACAGTGCGAGAAACGTTAACAGAGGTTTTCGTCGTTTATCAATTATCTCTATCAGTCCACTGATGGTGAGTTCTTTTTCTGAGTAATTAAACATACTGATTTATAATATCCATTGAAATTAAATGGTGTCTGTGATAAGACTTAAAAAAGACTTTCGGGAATACGAATTATATCGCCGGGTTTTAGAATGTCATTGGGATCCAGTCTGACCTCTTCTTTTTTTCCGTCAACTGTGCGTATGGCCATGGCCTTTCGCAGCGATGCTTTTTCAGTAAGACCCCCCGCAAGAGAGATTGCCTGCAGTAAGGTTGTATCTTTCTCAAGATTATATTTTCCTGGACTTTTTACTTCGCCCATTATAAAAAAAGTTTTTGCCTTCGGAATGAATATGTAATCACCGTTTTTTACATAAGTATTTTCTTTAAAGTTACCTTCCAGGGCCGCTCTTAAATCAATGCGGATTTGAATATCGTTGCCGCTATCTACATTGCTCTTAAGAGTCTTCGCATAGCGGCCTGCACCGGTATTCGATCCTGGTGTTTCAGATGCCTGACTTTTCTTTCTGATTATAAATATTTCACGATCAGAGTCTTTCGTCTGTCCCCCTGCCATTGTGATGGCCTCTACAACCGTCATCTTGCGTGTCAAATAATAGGTTCCCGGTTTGGCTACTTCGCCGTTGATTACAACCTTTTTACTCTTATATTCAGCAACCTCAACACTTACTTGAGGATTGATTAGATAACCATTTGAGTAGAGACGGGTTAAAGTTTCACGTAATTGTTCCGGAGTAAGTCCTTCCGCTTTGACTTTCCCGATAAGATAGTAGTTTATAAAACCGTCAAGGGAGACAACCGCTTTACCGGAGAGATCAGGGTTTTCCCACACCTTTATCTCAATTACATCCTGCGGGCCGATAATATACTCTCCAGCGGCGGGAAGTGTAGGAACAGGTGTCTCCCGCTCTCCATAAATTTCGTGAGCAGAGAAGTAAGTTAAAATCAGTGATATTGCGAGAAAAATTAAATATGTTTTTTTTTCCGGATACATCTTAAAAAACCATGCCGGTTGAGAATGACACGATATTTTTATTATAATCCCTGAGATCGTCATTGGAAAGCACTTTCGTCCGACTTAAGTTGATATTAAAGTGGAGCCATTGCTGAAAATCATAGCGGATGTTCAATCCACCTCCGACAACTTTATCCGAGCGCGCTTTTAGTGTACTATCCAGTTTTACATAATTTCTTGATTCGTAATTTCCGTTGAGGTTAATTTTTATATTGTAGCGCGTTTTGTATCCGAAGCCCATATTGAATTTATTCTTTTTATAAAATATGCTGGGCGATATGGATTCAGAAGTGTTTCCAACGTATTCACTTATGAAAAAATCGCGGCTCATTCCAATGTTGACATCTTTAGTGCTGTCTATCCTCCAGCGTATATTCCCGTTGAAAGTTCCCATCTCAACATCATTAAAGTCTTTACCTACCATGTAGATTTTACGCCATCCACCCATAAAAGAAAAATTTACTTTGGAAGTTGCATCCCATACAAAACCTCCGTTAACAAGCTGTGACTGGCTATTCATGTTATCATTTTTTCTGTCAAAATAATCATTCTTTCTACCACCGAGATTCAACAGAAAGGTGGTTTTTGGCATATATTTTAACTTAAATGAAAATGCGAGACCTGCATCTCTTCCACGCTGGTTATAATTGGAGTTATCTTCCTCATCATACTTTACTTTATCGTCACGCACGGAGAGATCAACCGTAAACTTACCGGATTCATCCGCATATCCGATGCTTCCACCACCTCTGTTATTCATGAATCCGGCTCGCTGCGGAGAGTCAACATCATCGCGGGGAAGTTTCGTTTTCAGGTAGGTATCTTCCAGATTGATCCTGAGCCCCATGGGGAAATTGAGAGATACTTCGGCCAGACCGTGTTTCGCATCAAAACTCTCATTTTCATTATCGCTGAATTGATTGCGATCATAAGCGCCACCAAGTGTGAAATTATAATTGTGTCCGCCTTTGAAAAGGAGACCTGCTGATCCCGTGGAGATATGATCTTCATCTTTATCATTCGGTTCATAATGGATGTTATCGTCCCATATGTAATCGGCGCTCACACCGGGGTGTATATCAATCCCGTAAAGTTCCAGGTTTCCTTCT
>JBNKQE010000177.1:0-9677 GCA_050295715.1 Leptospirales bacterium | reverse complement strand
TAGATAAAAACCGGTGTATTCCCAGTTTTCAGTATCAGCATACCCGACCAGAGGAGTATCAAAACGAACAACAATCTTTTTTGCAAAAATGGAAAATACGATTACAGCCAGTATAACATGAAAAACCAGCCAGAATACAGGAGGTCTTTTTTGAAGTTTTTCAAGTAATGATTTCAAACCGTATCTCCCGGATTTAGCCTCTAAAATTTCTTATAACACTTTTCAATATCTACTGGACCATCAATAGAATCCTTCGCGAATACATATGAACTGTATTCCAGCATGAGGATTAATAAGATTCTTTTTACGGATTCAGTGGCAAACCTTTTTTTGAGATCACGGTGAGGGAATTATTGACACACGGTCTGCGTTTGCGAATACACATTCAGATATATGAAAGTCCTCATTCAGTTAAATGATGTAAACAAACATTACGGAACAAAAGCAATTCTAAATAATGCCGGAGTCAGCATATTAGAAAAACAAAAAATTGGTGTGCTGGGTCGAAATGGTGCTGGTAAATCAACTCTGGCTCGAATAATAACCGAAGAGGAAGATATTGATTCAGGCAATGTTACGAGGTCAAATGATCTTCGCATTGGATACCTGCAGCAAAAAGATCCATATCAAGCAGAACAAAAAGTTATTGATTTTCTTCTATCTTATACCGGAAAAGAAGTATGGCAATGCGGAAAAACGGCAGGTCGACTGGGGTTAAAAAATGAACTGCTAAATTCAACTATCAGCTCACTGCCCGGTGGTTATCGTATGCGCGTGAAACTTGCAGCGATGCTTCTCTTCGAACCTAATTTCTTAATACTTGATGAACCTACAAACTACCTGGATCTCAGTACATTGATCCTTTTGGAAAATTTTTTACAGAGCTTTACCGGGGGCTACATGATTATCTCTCATGATCGTGAGTTTCTTAAGAAGACATGTTCTTCGACTATGGAAGTTGATCGTGGAGATATATTCATGTTTCCGGGAAATGTTGATGAGTATCTTGCTTTCAAAAATGAGGATCGGGAACAAAAAATTCGCACAAATAAGAATATCGAAAATCGGCAAAAAGAAATCCAGGGGTTTGTTGATCGATTCCGAGCAAAAGCATCGAAGGCAACACAGGTACAATCCAGGATCAGGCAATTGGAAAAAATGTCACTAATTGATGTTCCTGATTCAGGACCGGAAGTCGAAATTATTATACCCCAAGGTGAAACTCGCCCAGGAATTGCGTTTTCTGTACGCGATTTAAATATTGGGTACAATCATAAGTCGATTGTGGATAACATTCGCTTTGAAGTGGAAAGAGGAAAAAAAGTTGCTGTACTGGGTGATAATGGAGCAGGTAAATCTACACTTCTTAAAACGCTTTCCGGTGAAATCCCACCCATTGATGGTGAAATCAAATTTAGTGCATCCTTAAAGGTTGTTCATTACGCACAACATGTTTACGAGTCCATTCCGGAAGATAAAACAGTTCTGGCATATCTACAAATGGGAGCTCACCCATCCGTTACTCCACAACAAATTCTTGATATGGCCGGAGCGATGCTGTTTCGCGGGGACGACACGGACAAACCTATTCGAGTACTCAGTGGTGGAGAGAGAGCCCGATTGAGTCTGGCGTCAGTTCTGCTCTCACGTTCGGATATTTTGTTACTGGATGAACCAACAAACCATCTTGATTTTGATACGGTTGAAGCTCTGGCTGATGCTTTGAAAAAATATTCCGGAACCGTAATATTTGTGAGTCACGATAGAACATTTGTAAGCTTAACTGCTGACATGATCGTTGAAATTCAAAATGGATCAGGAAGACTGTATCCGGGGACTTATGAGGACTATGTATTCCATCTCACGCAACGTGCCGAAGAAAATAATGACGACGATGAATCAAGTGATGCGAAAATCTCCAGGCAAAACAAAACATCCGACCAGGAAAATCCTTCACGATATAAACTTAGAAAAGAGGCAAGTTCTGAACTTAACAAATCAAGAAGTATGCTACAAAAAATTGAACGAAAAATGGAAGAAATTGAATTAGAACGGAATACGATACTTACAAATATTAGTGAAGATCCCAATAATTATTCTCTGGAATTGAACTCGAAACTTGAAAACCTGACTTCTCAATTATCTGATAACGAAGAAAACTGGATGAAATTACAGGAAACAATTGAAAGCCTGGAATCTCGCATTGAAGAATTAAAGTAAATATTGATAAGCGTATTTTAATCGGTTCAGTTTAAATGATTCAGCATTTGATTTCGTATAAATAAGCAGGGACTATTCAGTATGAACAATTAGTTCACGTCTGTAGAGATCAAACAGTGTGGACTTAGACATCATTCCAAGAAATTTACCATTTTCAATTACAGGCAATGACCATGCTCCACTTGATTCAAACTTTTCTATCGCAGATAAAGCATCCTCATCAGACTCGATCACAGGTAAATCATGGTGCATTAACTCACTCATTGTCATTATAGAATATAAGCCTGTCTCAAATAAGTAGGGTCGTATATCGTCAAGATACACAACTCCTTGCCATTGTCCGGAATTCCTATCGATAACAGGGAATAAGTTCCTCCTGGCATTTTTAAATACTTCAATAAAATCTTTCAGAAGCATATCATCATAAATAACCATTGATTCAGCATCAATTAGCTCTTCCGTTCTCATAGTCTGGAGCAGGTGTAAATCGGATCCTTTGCGAGCAAGATACCCCTCTTTCATCAGTCCTCTTGTATAAACCGAGCCCATATCAAAATAGTAACTGGTAAGCATTGCTGTAACGGATGTAATCATTAGAGGTAATATCATCCGATATCCACCCGTAATCTCTAAAACCAGAAACATCCCTGTAAGAGGAGAATGCATAAGACCGGCAACCATACCAGACATACCAACCAGTGAATATGCACTACTTGATGCAAATTCTACTCCCGGTATAAAGTTTTGAATCATTGCACCAAAACCATAACCAAGTGCACTCCCCAGAACCAGACTCGGTGCAAAAATTCCTCCGGAGCCTCCACTGGAAAGGGTCATAATAACTGCGAAGAATTTCATTAATAAAAAGACAAAAATAGCTAATAATCCAAGTGTCACGGATCCATCAAGAAAACTCTGGATTGCTTCATAACCATCATGCAATATATTTGGAACAAAATATCCACCAAGCCCAACTGTGAGCCCACCTAATCCGGCTTTAATCCACGATGGAATCTTCCATCCTTCAAATTTATGTTCTGAATAGATAAGAGTTCGTGCAAATGCAACGGAAACAATACCGGCAATAAGACCAAGGAAGACACAAACGAATAAGTCCAGCGTATGAAAACCCTTGATTTCGCTCGGGAAAATGAATGCAACCTGATTACCAAGAACTATTCGACTGAACTGTGTTGCAGTTACAGCAGAAATAATAGTCGGTAAAATTGACATAGCACTCCACTCACCCAGAATCACTTCAAGAGCAAAGACTGTGCCTGTCATTGGGGCATTAAAAATTGCAGCAATAGCGCCCGCAGCACCATAACCAAGCAATAGAGTTCGACGTCTCTCATTGAATTTTAATAATGATCCAATATAACTGCCAATTGCTCCACCACTGGTTAAAATAGGGCCTTCCAGTCCGGCAGAACCACCACTCGAAACGGTTAAAAAACTGGAAATCAATCGAGAGTAAATCATATCCTTTCGAAGAACTCCGCCGCCCAGTGTAGCTGACCGAATCAGATCCGGTACTCCATGACCCGAATGGTCTTTCAAAATATTTCGTAGATAAATCGCAGAAAGTGCCGCACCAACCCCTGGAATAAATATCATCCATATTGTACTGTGCCACTCGCTTAAATAATGAATTGCCTTGTGAACACCAAGGTTCAGAATGATTGCAGAAAGACCACTGGCAAGCCCCACAATAACAGCCAATAAAGAGAGTATTCCTGCTTCACGAGCGGATATCTTATGGTAATGTAAATCACCCTCACCACTGTCCCCGAGCCCTGGTAATACCGGGAACTTCAATTGCCTGCCTCATTTGATATTTCTATTATCTTAGACATTATTTTCTCTTTGTCAGGAATTGATCGGAAAAAATCCTGCATCTCTTTTGTATGTATCATTCTGCTTACCTGCGATAACAATCGCAAATGTCCTTTTACTGTTGAGCATAAAATTACAAACAAAACATGGACGGGTTCCCCATCAATAGCCTGAAAATCTACAGGAGACTCAAGAAAGACAATGGAACAAAGCGGTTGGTCAAGCCCCCAGTCAGATGGCTTTCGTGGATGTGGAATGGCAATCCCGGATCCAAGACCTGTTGAGGCCAGTTGTTCTCTCTCAATAAGGGAAGAGAGTAGAAGATCCATATCAGCATCACTTGTTAAATCAGCATACTCTTCAAATAAAATACTCTTTACAAGTTTTTCATAAATATCAACAGGATCATTCCCGCTCAGACCATAGTGAATCCCACCATTACTCACTGCCTGAATTAGCGTAACCTCTTCTTCCGGAACAGGTTCCGATGATACACTCGGGGCAACATCTTGCCCCAGACCAATGTTTTTATAGCGCGCCCAGGCTAGAATCTCATCTTTCTTAAAATTGTATACATTATCAATCTTATAAACAGGTATCACTCCCTGTCTAATCCATCTATGAATTGTATTTTCTGATACTTTAAGATACTCTGCCGCCTGGCCTATAGTTATATATTTCTCTTCGGATGGTGTATCCATTTTGCCTGCATAATTACGAATGATTATTTAATGCTCCTGAAAATTACCTTGTATGCCCTGCGGACAATGTAGATTAAGACTCGGTCCCGAGAATAATCCTTACATAATTATCAGAGGATAGCTCACAGAGGAGCATATGTACTGTATACAATATAAGTCCTTTCTACGACCACTGGAAAAATTGTCAAAAGATATATTCCGTCTAAAATAGAGTCTTTTTGGGGCTGGAATAGTATGTAAAGCTATAAAGAATGGCTTAAAGAACCGATATTATGCAATGGTAGTAGTTTTTTTCCTCTTAATCCTGTCATATAGTATGAATGAACAATCAATAGCGGAAACAATAAGGGGTACCGGAGAATCCTTATGGATCAATCATCAGCAGACTATCAGAATATGGCACATCAATTATATACCGAAAAAAGAGCGGGTGAATATGATGTACTGATTCTGGACCAATCACCGGAATACCGGGAAAAAATGGAACGTCTTTTCGTTTCAAATGGCTACAATGTTTTTTTAGCAGAATCTGTTGGTGATGCCATGGATATTGTTGTTCGGAAATCTCCGTCAGTTATTTTTACTGAGATACTCTTCTCCGATATTGATGCCATTACAGTATTGAAATCCTTAAGAAGACTTGATCAGGATCTTGTCATCATAATATATACATCTCAACCGGAACGAAGAGTAGGACCCAGCAGGCGACTTGAACATATATTCGAATTTATTGTAAAACCAGCCACACCGTTTGAGCTAATTGGACATCTAAAAAGAGCTTTTTCATTTCACCGGGAGAAAACTTCGCTAAAAGAGTATGTTAAAGAGACACGCGAAAAGATTAGGAGACAGCTTGAATGGCTTATCTGGACCGAACGTTCTCTGATTGATGATCGAATCCAGTATTCAAAGTCGATTGTGGATAGCATTAAGCATACAACAACTCAAGGTAATGGTCTGGGATCGCTCATAACCATGATTGATATGCTTCAAATGGGAAAGGAAGACCTCGGAGACGGGAAAACCAATGTAAACACCTCTCTGTTGACATCTGTTTTTGAAACTGCCTCTGCTGTAAGAAGGTGGCTGGATGAACTGGATATGGTATCAAGAAGTCTCGGTAAACACTACGAAATGCAGGTTATACCCGGTCAAAAAGTCATTGAACT
Source organism: Leptospirales bacterium (assembly GCA_050295715.1). Classification (GTDB taxonomy): domain Bacteria; phylum Spirochaetota; class Leptospiria; order Leptospirales; family Leptonemataceae; genus JBNKQE01. The sequence continues at coordinate 3,751 of JBNKQE010000177.1, read as the reverse complement.
GGTGAACGAATCACTTCAAGAGCTGGAAGTATTTCAAAAAATCAAAAATCATGCTGTCCGTGTGGATAGAGAATCATTTGACCAGCATGTTGAGTCAAATGAAGCCGTAATTCGGCTGGCAATTCGCGAAACAATGACCAATGCTTTTAAATTTTCTCCTGATGAAAGTGTTATAAGGATTAAGTTTAATCGAACCAGCGACTCCTTCTCCATATTGATTCTCAACAGAATCACTCCTATGACAAGAGGTGTCACCGGTATTCCACTGAATATGGAAAATAAAGTTTTTGAACCTTTTTTCAAATTGAATAATATTCATGATGATCGCTTCCAGAATGAGATGTTTGGTATGGGAACCGGTTTGACCGTAATTCAGGGAGCTCTCAACCAGCTCAGCGGCAAGATTTATATTTACGAGGCTGATGATCCGGATGAACGAGATGTAATGGATCGAAGAATTGTGGCAGAAATAATTTTTCCGATACACCAGCCAGAGGGAAAAATCGAAGATTAAATCATCCTGAGTTTTAGTAATCGGTAAATTAAACAGTCATCTCCAAATTGCTCATTCCAAATGGGAGTTATATATGAGTTGAAATTTATGCGAAATATTGGTGTCTGTTCAGAAATTACCCGGAGCATGATCAGTGAGAAGTAATAAGTCAGTCATGCAATTCTTAAATTGATGAGATCATTCGGCTCCGATAGTCTTACACATTGAGTAATCCATTTTACTTTCTGTTCAGCATGCCTGGAATACCTTTTACTCCGACAGCGAAAGGTAAATTCGTCGCGCAAGAGCCTGGTTATATCCGTGTGAAGTCATATTTGCAATAAAACGTCCGCGAACAGGAACTCCAAGTAGATACACATCACCTATTAAATCGAGAATTTTATGTCGAACGAATTCATCGGGATGCCTGAGTTCCGTATTAATAACCTTTCCTTCATGGAGCATAATATGTGAATTGATAAGTCCTTTCCCGGCTTTTCCCATTTGCTGAGCCATGCCTATATTCTCAAGTGTATTAAAAGACCTGGCGTTTGCAATTTCATCACGGAAATTTAATTTATCGGCATTGAATATGAACTTCTGTTCCATTATAGGTTCAGGATAATCGATCCGCATTATTACTTCGAATCCGTCATATGGCTCAGCTATCAGGTATTTTTGTGATTCATCTTCTTCGCCAATTACAATACGTTCCTGAATTACAACTTCATCTGTTGTTACATCCTGTGAAATCACACCGGCTTCATCAATCAATCTGCAAAAATCCAGTGCAGACCCATCAACATTAGGAATTTCCTCATCCACTTTAATAAGGATATTCGTAATTCCATACATATGCAGCACGGCAAGAATATGTTCAACAGTCCTTACATGTTCTTTTCCGTTCGTCAACACAGTCGAATTTGCTGCGAATGTACCCCCTCCAGTAAGACTCGATCTGTAGTTCTCAAGTGATGTAATATGCCCCTTGATGATTCCCCCATCCAGAGACTGAAATACAATCCCTTCATCCGGTCCGAGTGGACTGAGGATCATTCCGGTATCACGACCGCTCAACAATCCCGTTCCATTCAGCACAACATCATGTCTCAGAGTTTTTTGAGTTATTTTTGACTTACGTATTATAGCTTCACCAGGACGCCGTTCTTCCTCAAGTTGTACAATTTCCATCCCCATATCGGACGGCAATTCCTGGTTATCATTTTCTATCTCAACTTTTACTGCACGGGACACTTTTCCGAGTAACAAATCAAGCTGAACGGGCTTTTCCAGAAAGTCATAAGCGCCCAGTTTAATGGCATGAACTGCCGTATCAATTCCTGCATGTCCGCTCATCATTATGACCGGGACATCTGGCATTCTATTCTTAAAAGTTTTAAGAATCTCTATCCCATTCGCTCCCGGTAACCAAATGTCCAGCAATATTAGAGACGGATCCACTTCGGAGACTTCTTTCCAGAATTCATCTGGATTTGATGCAAGTATTATGTTATATCCTTCATCTTCCAGAACGTCACGCACAGTATTTCTTATAGATTCCTCATCATCTACAACTATAATAGGTTTGCTGGATTCCATTGAATATCCGCCTTAAATATAAATAATTACTCTACAGGTAACAGTGTTTTCATAAAATTGAATATGCAAGTCTCAGTCGACCGCTAACCAGTCTGATCAAGAAACTTCTATCCCTTGCTAAATGCTTATTGTGTGAATGTAAAGAGAATGATCCTTACGTAGCAACTGATTTTTAACCATCTCAAGTGAACATATGGAAACAACTTGCCTCCACACCTGTGATTGATGAAAATGTCTCAAAGTTAATCAGGCAAAGAATTTCGAATGGAAAAGAACGTTTACGTAAAAAATAGCCCAATCCATGGAAAAGGTTGCTTCGCAGCCCGGGACATCAAGCGGGGCGAACAAATAGGAACCTATAAAGGTACTAAAGCAAGAAAAGACGGTATATATGTCCTATGGGTTCTTCAGGATGATGATACTTACTCAGGAATCAACGGTAAAAATGCACTGCGTTTCTTAAATCACAGCCAGTCGTGCAATGCTAAATTTGAAGGAGCTGATCTCTACGCCCGTCGAAAGATTAAGAAAGACGAAGAGATCACTTTTGATTACGGTGAGGAGTGGGAAGATGTTCCCTGATTGATATTCAATCAAGCCATTGCGACTTGAAATTTATCACGAAACGCTGTCAGTGCCTGTTCAGCTTTCTTGTATTCACCTCGAGACATATACAAAATACCAAGATGAATTGCCGTTCTTGAATTGAGCAGAATACCTTTTTCGGGTTTTTGAGTCATCAGTTGCTTAAACTCCTGCTCCACAACCTGTATACTACCTGCTTTTTCAACAAGAGAATCAAACGTTACCGGTTCGCCGGAAAACAACTGTCCCTGTTTTCTGGCAAGATCAAGGGCAATCCTGTATTCTCTCTCTGCATTGCTAACATCTTTCAAATATAAATAAATATAAGATAAAGTCTCATGAACCTTGAAGTTATCTGGATTATACTCACTGAGAAGTTGAAACCTTGCCAGGGCTCCTCTGTAATCTTTCTTATTGTATAATTGAGCTGCTTCTTCAGCGGTTTTCTTGTACTGTTCATAGTCTGCAATTTTGGACATATGTTCCTCCCCGGATCTCCCTATCGTAAGACGTGTAGATATATAAAAATCGATCAGCCAGATTGTTATTTTTTCATACACTGTATGAATGCCAAACCGGTTTCCAGCAGTTCTTACTCAGCAAAACCGATAGTTAGCACCAATCCACAAATAAACGTATCACCAGCGTAAATTCTGCAATAAATTGTAAATAAAAAATTCTGAAATTTATATTGAATAAGCTATGTGCCTGTCCTAAAGCAATAGAAAAGTCTTGAGACATATTCTAAGGAAAGACCTAAATATTCATAGTTATAAATCCAGCAATCTTCCTATAAATATCGGTTCACACATTCGATTTCAATGACAGAAAATGTTACTATAATTCCCCTGCACACTCCATTTTCTTTAATTCAAACATGATTATTTGTATACCGACCCAATTATAAATATCAATTTATACCTGTCTGCCCACTTGAAAACCCACCCGTATTAACAGATTATTATTGTAATACTTGTAACTACTCAGTTAATGAATCAATATTTTGGAAATCTACATAAGAAAAAGAAACAATTTAGCTATTCATAAGTGAATTGTTTCATCCAACAGTCTCTA
>JBNKQE010000176.1:0-9688 GCA_050295715.1 Leptospirales bacterium | reverse complement strand
ACATTATACGTTCTTCCATACTATATAGAGGATCGCAGCGAATTATCTTTACATGGGTCCTCACTGACATCGGAGATAAATTTGTAATTACAGATTTTCTTGATAGGCGAAATGTATCGGTAATGAAATCAACCCGTGATCGGCAGGTACAGATTATTTTGAAAAAAAAAGGAGTCGATGGAATGCTCCAGCAGTTTGATAACATACTGGCTGCTTACAGATAGGATACGATCATGTGACCTTTTTAATCCAGTCTATAGATTACTTTGCAATTGCATCCGCCCGTAAGCGGAATCATAATTATTGAAAAATCGATCCGGCTCCAGGGTCCATTACCAATTTGCTTTAATATTATTACAATTCCCGGGATTCCTGGATGCGGATCTGGCAGCGGTATTTTCATACTGTACAAACTTTGTGGATAATGTTCTGCTGTTTTCTCAGATGCAGAGTGTCCGGAAGGGATTTTGAAATGGATAAATAAATTATATGTTACTGAACTCGAATAATTGAAGAGAATCAATCGAATTTGCTGGAGTCTAAAAAAAGGGGACATAATGAAAACCGGATTTGTAAAAGAGTTTATTGTGCAAAACTATGCAAAAATTTTGAGTAAATCACTGTTTGTACTGAGCGCCATAGTTGTATGTAGCGTTTCGGGAATTCTCACTTCTTGCACAGTCTCAAAAACCTACGTAAAAGAGGGATACAGCGATAATGAGAAATTATGGCTGAAAAAGCTGGCGCTTGTATTTGATATCTCCTCTTCGTCTCTTCCTTCTAATGCTGTACAGAATGCTTTTCTGGATCTCAGCAGGGATTATGTTTCTCATCATAATGAGTATATGATTACACATATCATTTCCAATGCAAATCCTCAAAAGCCGGAGATGATCTGCAGCATGGCAGCAGACGCAGATGGGTATTTACTGAATACATTTGAGTCCATGAAGCAAACAAAGGGTGTTGTAGATCTGGGACTTCGTGTCCGGTTGATCGATTGCCGTCATTATTCAAAAGTCTGGGAAGTCCATGGCAGCAACTCCTTCGACTCTTATAATTCGGATTTGCAGGTTATGATTGATTCCTATGTTCGAAGACATTCGGAAGAGGTAAGACCTTACATAAGCCCCTTTTATTTGCTGATTCGTAAGATTTACCGTTCTTTACCGGACCCTCTGCTTACAGAAAATGATGTGGATGAAAAAATTGAAATAGATTCTATATCTCCAGCTTTCATAAATACAGGCATAAATTGAGATTGAAAGGACTTGACGCCTTTTACAGGTCAGGGGAAACCGAAAAATCGCAGTTAAATGATCGATTTTAATGGAGTCACTCTTGAAACATATTCTGTCCATTCTTGTAAATAATAGACCGGGAGTAATGAGCCACGTATCGGGATTATTCACCCGCAGAGGGTTCAATATCGATAGCATTGCAGTCGGTGTTACTGACAAACCGGATGTTTCAATCATTACAATCGTTCTCAAAGGCGACGACAGTACACTGGTTCAAGTTCAAAATCAGCTTCTTAAACTGGCGGATGTCGTTTCGGTCAAGCACCTTCCTTACCATGACTCCGTTGTTCGAGAACTGCTTTTGATTCGAGTCAACGCTCCATCAGAGAAACGGACCGAAATTTTCGGTATCGTTGAAGTATTTGGCGGGAAGGCCGTAGAAATTACTGAAAACTCCCTGCTTATTGAGATAAACGGAAACAATAGACAGGTTAATGGTTTTATTCGTATGCTGAAACCTTATGGCATTCTGGAGATGGCACGAACCGGCCAGATTGCTCTTGGACTTGAGGGAGAATCGGAGCAGGATCAGAAGTAATTCTGACCGCCCAGTTAAATAAATGAAAGATTATGGGTTAAAAAGGGAATTGGGACTGGGCAGCGCCATCCTGGTTGTCGTTGCAAGTATGATAGGTGCCGGTATTTTCGGAAATACTGGAATTATTCAAGCGGAAGTAGGAAGTCCTGTAGCCGTTATTTTACTCTGGATTCTGGGGGGAGCCATAGCTCTTTCCGGCGCGATGTGCTATGCTGAGCTGGCAACCCAGATGCCGCATGCCGGTGGAGAGTATCTCTATATTCGAACAATTTTTGGTCGAATCCCGTCATTTTTAACGGGGTGGGTCTCCTTCCTTGTAGGATTTTCTGCGCCGGCAGCATCAGCAGCTCTGCTTTCAGCCGATTATGCCTCAGAATTTTTTAAGATTGCTATGCCCGGAAGTTCTTTTGACTCCATTTATGCAGACCCTTTGAACAGAAAGATTCACGGTACTGTGATGATTCTTCTCTTCTCCTTTTTTCACATGCAGGGAGTCCGCAAAGGCGGATTTGTTCAGAATGTCTTAACGGTGGTTAAACTTGTACTGGTTATTGTATTTGCAGTTGTCGGCATTACTACAGCATTTTTGGCTGGCCAGCATGGCGAAGTAATTAGCGCCTTTCAGGGCGGTAGTATTACAACGACAGGATTGGGTGTTGGGCTTCTGTTTGTTATGTTCGCCTACAGCGGCTGGAACGGAGCAACATACCTGGCAGGAGAGATCAAGGACCCGGAAAAGAATCTGCCAAGGTCGTTGTTATACGGAACAGGACTGATTATTCTTTTATACTTTCTGTTGAATCTGCTTTATTATATGGCCGTGCCAGTTTCGGTCCTCTCCGGGAAAGAGGCTGTGGCGGCTCTTGCCGTCAGCCATCTGTTCGGAAATCAAATGGCCGTGTTTTTTAACCTGGCATTTTTTCTGATGCTGCTTTCCTCTCTATCTGTATCGATTATGATCGGGCCCCGTGTCTACTATGCAATGGCCCGTGATAAGCTGTTTTTTCAATCTGCTGCAAAAATATCTCCTAAATATGGTACACCTGTCATCTCTATATGGATTCAGGCAGCTCTGGCAATTATATATGTTTTATCGGGGAAGTATGATGAGATCCTGGTCTATATGGGATTTGCTCTGGGCATATTTCCCATATTAACGGTTGCCGGGCTGATCAGGCTACGCCGCAGGGCTCCTGAACTCAAGAGACCTTATAAAACGCCTCTCTATCCGTATCTTCCGATATTTTTCATGCTGTTCTCCATAAGTATGCTCGTAACAAGTTTTATTGGAAGGCCGCTTGAGAGTTCTATAGCTCTAGGTGTAGTAATGGCGGGCATTCCAGTCTACTTTATATGGAACCGATTTGTGAATCTGTACGGGGAAGAGGTTACGCCCGATAATGTCGACGTGTATGATGAGGAGTATCATCCGGAGGTGGTTGAGGACGAATTGAAAAAGGTTGAGTCTGCACTGCGCTGACCGATCCTTTTACTACAAATATTTTTTTGAGTATAATAATAGTGACAAAATTCGAATTCTATTTTGTTTATTAGATACCATTATAGCGGAAAAACAAGTCCGCAGTAAATGGGTGTAACTATGAGACTGCATTATATACGATTGGCATTTATTCTCTTTGCTTTTTCTTGCATAGCTACCTCATGCTCCAGAGCATTTCCGGGTGATGAATACGCTACTCTGTCAATGTATTCAATATTGAATCCGGGCTCTCAAACGGGGAGTTCCAGTTCGACTCCTGGAGTGACCATAGGCGGTCAAACTTCCATTATAACCTCAGAGGCCCCAACAACACAGCAGTTTACTGTTGTTCTTGATTCACAACCCTCTGCATCTGTCAGCTTCAACATTATTAGCACAGATACTTCAGAGGGACTTGTCAGCCTGGATAATACTACTTTTACAGGATCCGTAAATGTTATTTTTACTGACCAGAACTGGGATGTCCCTCAAACCGTATATGTTCAGGGGCAATCCGATGGGATTGGTGACGGAAATATTACATATAGCATCACCCTTGGAACTATTACAAGCACCGATGTCGATTACAGTGGTCTGGATCCGGCCGACGTTCCTGCACTGAATACGGATGTGGATGGGGGGGCCGTAGGTGTAGTCGGTATCGCCGTGTTCCCCACAATCGGTCTCATAACGACTGAGGCGGGAGGGAGTGACCAATTTGGAGTCGTTCTTCAATCGGAACCGACTGCGAATGTAACAATCCCGATCAGCAGTAATTTAACGACAGAGGGAACCGTATCCACTGCCAGTCTTACATTTACTCCCGGAAGTTGTCCTGGAACGGGAAACTGGTGCACAGTGCAGACGGTGACAGTAACCGGAGTCAATGATGGCGTAGTGGATGGCGATAATAGTTATTTAGTTCAGACTGGAGCTGCTGTATCTGCAGATACAAATTATAATACTCTCGATGCTGCTGATGTTGGCGTTACTAATCTGGGGAACTCACCAGGAGTTGTTGTTTCGCCGATTTCAGGTATTTCTGTTTCGGAGAGTGGAACGAGTGCAACATTTTCAGTTTTTTTGACATCAAAACCTACAGCCAATGTCACTATTGCCTTGAGCAGCGATGATACAGCGGAGGGGACGGTTTCTCCCTCATTACTGACTTTTGCACCCGCTAACTATGCAAATCCACAAACAGTAACCGTCACAGGTGTGGATGATGCTGTGGTTGATGGAAATCAGACCTTTAATATTGTTACTGGTGTGACAGGATCAACGGATGTGGATTACAACGGAGCGATTGATCCTGATGATGTGGCTATAACTAATGTAGATGACGATACCGCCGGAATCTATGTAAATACGGGAGATGGATTGGTTGTAACAGAGGCAGGAACAGCGGATACCTTTACGGTTGTATTAAATTCCGCTCCGCTTTCACCGGTTACTCTATCCACTATTAGCAGTCCTGATACGGGAGAGGTAACAGTCTCTCCTTCAAGTCTTACTTTCGATAATGTCTGTCCGGGTGTACAGTGCTGGAATACTCCTCAGACAGTGACTGTAACGGGTGTTGATGATATTTTATCCGATGGCACGCAATCGGTGATCGTAGATCTGGGAACCGTAACTACCGGGGATGGTGGAGCCTATACCGTCGGTATGGATCCTGGAAATGTGACAGTCATGAATCTCGATAATGAAGCTATTGGAGTTGTGATACTCAATCCTTCTGGATCAACGACGAGCGAAGCAGGGGATACTATGACCTTTCAAGTAGCACTGGCCAGTCAGCCGGGTGCTAATGTTACGATTCCCTCCATCTCGACAACAGATAATACAGAGGGAGTGCCTTCACCAACCAGTCTGACATTTACAACATCAAACTGGAATATTCCACAGACTGTGACTGTTACAGGTCAATGGGACGACGGTGATGTTCTCGACGTCGCATATTCGATATTTATAGGTAGTTCAACAAGTAGTGACGCCTTATGGGATGGAATAAGTTTCGGACAGATTGATCTGGTCAACCTGGATAAATATGGATTAAATACAACATATGCTGCCGGTAATGCTCAGGATGGCGTGATGTTCGATGTTTATGCAATCAATACTGTAAGAGTTCAAGGTTTTGATTCAAGTTTCGGTTCAACGGGAACACATACGGTTGCGGTATATTACATTACAGGCGGTTACTCTGGGAGGGAGGGAGCCCCGACTGTATGGACCTTTCTTGGCACAGCCAATGTGAATGTGACAACAGCCAATACAAGAACCAGAATTCCTCTGCCCATGGACCTTACTTTGACGGCCGGTCAGACATATGGCTTTTATATTACAGTTATATCGGGAACCACAACAATGAAATATACGAATGGATTGACTGAGGGTGCCCTGTATACATCGGATGCCAACCTTGAATTTTACGAAGGGATTGGACTCACATTTCCGTTCGGTACTGTTTTTACTCCGCGAATTTGGAACGGGACAATCTATTACCAGTTTTAATGGTTAATGAATTTGATGTTACGAAAATATCATGTAGTCTAAGACGAATATTGTGTTCAATTGATTTTTTAGTATGGTTAAATAAATGAGCCTGGAATCCCAGGCTGAATCTGCAATCATGCCCGGTAATTAAACCGGGCATTTCCAAATATAAACTCAGTAACACACACAGAGTATTGAGTATTTGAGATTATATGTGTGAAATATAATAGATGGAATGAGTTTTTTTGCTATCGGCTATTCTCAGACGTAAATACTTAATTAATGGTTATGTGTATATATTAACAAGAAAATTCGAAAATGTATCTTTTATGGCAGCGTGTAACCCTGTTTGTATTCATTTACGTGAATTGTTAGCTTTATAACTTATGTAACTGCCTGGCATTGATTCATCAAACCTCCTTCAGCTCCGCGGTAAGTCTTGCAATGGCATCTTTGGCATCTCCAAAATACATAACCGTGTTTGGATACCCGTAAAGTTCATTTTCGATTCCGGCGTAACCGGGATTCAAGCTTCGTTTTATTACGATGACAGTCCGAGCCCGGTCCACATTCAAGATCGGCATACCATAGATGGGACTGGATTTGGTGTGTCGGGCAGCAGGATTGGTAACATCGTTGGCTCCAATCACAAGTGCAATATCCGTATTGCTAAAATCATCGTTGATTCTTTCCATTTCGTACAGTAGATCATAATCTATGTTCGCTTCCGCTAAAAGTACATTCATGTGACCGGGCATGCGTCCGGCAACCGGATGGATGGCAAACTTAACCGATACATTGCGGCTCAATAGTAGATCGGTCAGCTCTCGCACAGCATGTTGCGCCTGTGCCACAGCCATACCGTAACCGGGGACGATAATTACAGAGGTGGCAGATTCAAAGAGCATCGCCGTCTCTTCTGTATCGACCTCTTTAACAACAATCGGAGCAGATTCGCCAGCAGCTGACTCGTCAACCTTTTCCATCCCGAAACCGCCCAGGAGTACATTTAATAGCGAGCGATTCATACTTTTACACATTATCGTGGTCAGAATTATACCCGAGGCGCCTACAATAGCTCCGGTTATGATAAGAACATTGTTGCGAAGAACAAATCCTGTTGTGGCGGCCGCAAGCCCTGAATAGGAGTTCAAAAGCGAAATCACAACGGGCATGTCCGCGCCGCCGATTGGCAATACCAGGAGCTTCCCGAGAAGCAGTGAAATAATAATAAGTGCAAGAAATGCAACACTCATTGATGGACCGGCAAAGAGGGATTGTAGCTCCTGAATGTTCAGGTAACCTCCCAGCACTATTACAACAAGTATCAATGTAAGATTGATCGTATGTTGAAGAGGATACACAACACTTCCACGAATCATCTTTACACCCTGTAATTTCAGAAAGGCGATAAGTGAACCGGTAAATGTTATTCCTCCGAGGAACACACTGAGCCATATCGTAAGGCCGGTTACGGAATCAGTTTCGGGATTTATATAAAACTGCGATGACGCAACCAGAAGAGAGGAAATCCCTCCGAATCCATTTAAAAGTGCAACCATTTGCGGCATCTCTGTCATCTGTATCTTTTTGGCCAGAATGATGCCTGCAGCACTTCCCAGGAGCACACCGGATATAACCAGGTCAACGGAAACAACTCTTCGGTCCATCAGTGTGGTCATGATCGCAAGAAGCATACCCAGTGAAGCGTAAAAATTGCCTCTACGGGCACTCTTGATTCGGCCGAGCAATTTAATGCCGATTATAAAAAGAACCGATGAGAAGAGATAAGCAAGTATTAGATACGATGATATAGATTCTGTCAGGCTGTTTATCATACTCTTATTACTCCAGGTTACTCTCTTTTTCGAAACATGCGATGCATTCGATCCGTTACAAGAAATCCGCCTACGACATTAATTGTGGCGAATATTACTGCAAGAAAACCCAGGAGTGTACTGATCTCCACTCTGAGTCCGAATAGATCCATGAGAGTCATGTTGCCCGACGATGCACTCAGTATTGCTCCCACAAGAGTGATACCTGAGATTGCATTTGTTCCTGACATGAGGGGAGTATGGAGAGTGGGAGGGACACGGTTGATCAACTCAAACCCGAGAAACATTGCCAGAACAAAAACCGTTAAAAAAAGAATTATCGATTCATCCATTTTACTACTCCATTTTATCAATCCATTTCACTGATTCTATATCTGAACAATTCATTCATTTGTTTGTTTGTTTTGTGCGATATACTTTTAATCACTGTAATATTCTCTTTACACTTTCGTTTATAATATTTCCATCTTTAACAATCAGGGCTTCAGACAGTATCTCATCTTCATGATTAAGATTCAGTGTCCCATCTTTATAAATATATTCAATAAGGCTGCATATGTTTCGAGCGTAAAGGGCGCTGGCATTTCCCGCTGACAGGGAGGGAATGTTGGTTTCACCTATTATGAGTTTCCCATTATGGTTTACTTCTCTTCCCGGTTCTGTCAGTTCACAGTTTCCGCCCTGTCCGGCAGCCATATCGACAATGACCGTTCCGGGGCGCATACCATCCACCATGGCGCGTGTAATCAACACAGGTGCTTTTTTCCCGGGAACAAGGGCAGTTGTTATCACAACATCGGCCTCGCTCAAATGTTTTGCCAGGATCTCTTTTTGCTTCTCAATATACTCACTGGAGGCCTCTTTCGCATATCCACTCTCTGTTGTGAGGGATTCCTGATCGGGAGATTCAATATAACGGGCCCCAAGACTTTCTACCTGTTCTTTTACTTCAGGCCGAACATCGGAAACCTCGACAAGAGCACCCAGACGCTTTGCCGTTGCTATCGCCTGAAGTCCTGCTACTCCGGCTCCAAGAACAAGAACTCTGGCCGGCGATACGGTACCGGCTGCTGTCATCATCAAGGGAAACGCTTTTGATGAAGCGTTCGCTCCCATGATTACTGCGCGATAACCGGCCAGGTTGCTCTGTGAACTGAGCGCGTCCATTCGCTGTGCTCGAGAAATTCTCGGAATCATATCCATCGCGATTACATCGATACGATTTTTCGCCGCATGTTTTACCAGTTCCGGTGAATTGAGAGGATAGAAAAAACCGATAAACAGGGAGCCTGGTTTGAGAAGATCCAGTTCGTCTCTTCCTGTGGAGGGATTTTCCATCGGAGGATTGACTTTTAGTAAAATATCTGAATCTTGAAAAAGGCTCACGGTATTATCTACAATAGTAGCGCCTGAGTCCCTGTACATGGAGTCGGTATAACCGGAGGCGAAACCCGCTTGATGTTCGATTCTTACATCAAACCCTGACTTAATAAGAGATCGCACCTGTTCTGGAGAAATGGCTACGCGCTTTTCATCGGGCATAATTTCTGCGGGGATACCAATTATCAATGGGGGCCTCCCAGATTAAACAGTTTGATGCGATTCTTCATAAATTATATGGATTGCATCAATCGGTTATCAGAATGTCAAAAACCGAGAAGACTCTATCTTAAGGGTTATCGACAGTTTCTCCAATAACTGTGCTTATATGACGAAAAAGTAGGATAAAAATCTTGTTCGCGAAAAACAGGGGAGGTTCTCCGATCTCAATAGAGGAACGCGGCACGGGCATGCCTGGATTTCGGATAGAAGCAGATTGCAGAATAATGCTTGTCTGTATTATATAGGTAAGGGGTGGATATAACTGATATGTAAATCGAGTCTCTCACCCGGACATTTTCAATACTTGATGTTGTCCACATAGGCACCTTCGAAATCATTTACAGCGCTGTCTATGGTATCAAACATAAAGCGAATCTTCACACTCATTCCTGTATAAGAGCTTATATCAAGTAACTTATTGGTGAGAGCG
>JBNKQE010000175.1:0-9673 GCA_050295715.1 Leptospirales bacterium | reverse complement strand
GTATGGGAAAACGTTCTATTCATTGACCATTTTCTCCTTCAAAAGATAGAGCCTTAATAGCCTCAATTCGACTGAGCACAGGCGGGTGTGAATAGTGAAAGAAAACATATGCCCGATGGGGATGCATGTTGGAGAGATGTGTCACAGACAGGCGGGAAAGTGCCGCAATCATGGCGTTTCCGTCCGATGTCTCTGCGGCGAATGCGTCTGCTTCGTACTCATTCTTTCTTGATAGTATACTCATAAAGATACCTGTAATCATAGAGACAGGCGAGTAAATATAAAAAAAGGCGATCAATCCCAGATATGGCACGCTCTCATTACTTCCCATGGCCTTTGACAGGGCCGGTTCACCCATAAACCAGAAGAGTAAAAAAAGAGTGATCCCGAGCTGAATAAGGCCAAGAGTCATTGTTACCGGAATATGTTTCTTTTTATAGTGCCCTACTTCATGTGCGAGTACCGATAAAAGTTCCTCGCGTGTGTGCTTCTCTATCAATGTATCGTATAAAATAATGCTCTTTCGTTTGCCAATCCCTGTAAACATGGCATTGGCTTTACTGGACCGTTTCGAGCCGTCCATTACCATGATTCTTTCCAGCGGAAAATCGACGCTTTTCGCATATGCTTCAATGGAGCGCCGAAGATCGCCCTCTTCCAGTGGTTCGATTTTATTGAAGATGGGCATTATAAGAGTTGCATAGAGTGTCTGCAGGGCAAACATCAAAAGACCGAGAACAATCCATGTGGCAAGCCACGCGTATCCGCCCAGATAACCATAAAGTCCGAGGACAATCGAAATAGCAATCCCGCCAAGTAAACCCCCGAGTATGGCACCTTTTACAATATCAAGCACGAAAGTCTTTTTATCGCTACGGTTAAAACCATATCGTTCTTCAATTACGAAAGTTGAGTAATACGAGAAAGGAATTCCTGCAATCATACCGGCTGCACCGAGAACTGCGAAAAAGAGAAGTCCATTGAGTAGCGAATTATCCGTAATCGATACAAGCTCGTGAATCCAGTTAAATCCGCCATAATAGAGAAAGAAGAGAAAAAATAAAAGCCCGAGAAAATCACTCCAGAGTGAGGGCCACATACGATCGTAGCTGTATTGAGCAGCGCGCTTGTACTCTTTATCCGTTTCATAGAAACCTGTAAGGTTGTCCGGAAGAGTAGCTTTCCAGGTTCGCAGGTTCAATACATCGAGAGTCAATTCAAGAAGATAGTGAAAACCGGCAATCAGGACAATAATAAGGAGAATCCAGGATGCAAATGACATTAAAGTTCCTCTTCGGAGCGTGTGCTTCCAAGCAATTCATCGGGAATATCTTCGATACCATCGCCCAGCTGAATACACAGACGATTGCCAATTCTTCCCGGGCGACACTTAAATTTTTTACGATCTCCAACCTTCAGAGTCATTTCAGACTTCATGTGTGTGGCACCCAGTTTTACAACATCTCCGGGAACAAGACTTAACACGTCTGAAAGGGGAAGCTCCGCTTCACCCACCTCTGTGCGGATGGGAATCTCGACCTGGTCCAGTCGTTCCTGAATGATCGCCATGTTTTCAGCGCTCTCCCCTTTTCGAATGGAAGAGTACCAGTATTGAGCGGACAATTTTGAAATGATCGGTTCGATCGTAATATAAGGAATACAGAGGTTGGTCATACCTTCCACGTCACCCACCTTGGTCTCCAGGGTAATCAAAACAACCATGTCATTTGGGGGAACGATCTGAGCGAACTGGGGATTGGTTTCAATATTTCCCAGACGCGGGCGAAGGTCAATTACTGTCGACCAGGCTTCTCGAAGATTACCCAGAATCCTTACAATTATACCTTCCATTACAGAGAGCTCAATATCGGAGAGTTCTCGTGTAATTTTTGTAGGTTCACCGGGACCACCGAAAAGACGGTCAATAATAGTAAAAGTAATACTGGGGTCGATCTCAAGAACCGCAGAGCCACGCAGAGGGTCCATATTTACAACAGCAAGTGTTGTGGGGTTTGGAATAGAACGAATAAATTCCTCGTATGTAAGCTGATCCACTGAACCCACGTGAACGCCAACAAGGGCTCGCAACTGTGCCGAGAGAGCTGTTGTTGTAAGACGGGCAAATGTCTCATGCATCATCTGCAGGGTTCGGATCTGGTCTTTAGAAAACTTATCCGGACGACGAAAGTCGTATATTTTTACTTTTTTCTGTTCGCCAACCTGGCTGTAATCTTCCGGGTCAACTTCACCGGAGGATATGGCCGATAGTAAGGCATCAATTTCGTCCTGGGATAAGATCTCTGTCATCTGCTCAATCCTTTAATACGACTCACTCTATCAATATACTGTAATAAGGCACCCGGTAAAAGTATTATTCGAGTATTTTTGCATCCACACGAACGATCTTCCAGAATCCAGGATATGCCGGATCGGATTTTTCAAGAGTATAATTATACTCATAACGAATGCGATATCCATTGCTCTCCCGTGTTCCAATAGCTCGAACCACAGTTTTTCCATCGGCAAGAACTCTTCCATCCGGACCCTTTTCAGGAATTGTCTCTATTACCTTAAAACGGACCAGTCTATCTGCCGGGCGTCCGGTAAGATACTGTCTGAACTGCCGCAGTATTACAGGGCGCTGTTCAGGGGATGCCAGTGCAAAACGAGAAGCAAATCTGTCATATACAGTAATATACTTTTCAAGATCCAGATATTTCAAATAGTTTTTCCAGTGACCCCGCATTTCTGCTGATAAAAAGAGATAAACCGTCTCTTCAGCAGTGAGACTGGTGGAGGATTCCGTAGCAGGATCAGCTGTGTCCATCTGCCTGTAGGGATCCATACGGGATGAGTCAATTGTGATAGGTACAGTATTTTTAGATCTTACAAAAAAATCGTATCTGGCATCAGGGTAGAAATATCCTGCCACACGATATTTCTTGCCCGGTTTCAGCTCAAAAAAATCATCCAGCATCAACCGTCTTTCATAAACTTCACCTGGATGCAGTATGACCTCTTTGACATGTTTACCGGTCAGTGTAATTACATCTTTTTCTCCCATCTCCCTCAATTTTTCACGACGATCTACATCTGCCCTTCTGGCAACCTCACGGCCTTGATTGTCGAGAAGCATTATATCAAATCCGGAGTTGCCGTCAGTTGATGGATAAATGCGAAAGATCTGGTAACCGTCATTTTTTATGCGGAAATTAATAGCAATAGACTCGCCATACTGAAACCGGGTCTTCTCGAAGACCAGTTCTATGGATGCATAGCGGCTCCATTGATTTACAGTTGGCATTCCACGAACATCCAGATCAGGGCTTGCCATAACAGTTCCGGTTGTAAGTATAAAACCGGTAATATAAAGAAATGATCTCTGTAACCAGACCGGGAGATAAATCATAAAGCTATCAACCTTCCTCAAACTCTCCTACTATTTTCGGTACATTTCAGGTTTTTCCCATGATTTATGCAGTAAAAGTTCCTTTGAGAGTGGCTGATGTGGATGATTCAATTTTGACGGTAAGAAGCTTTCCTGGATAGATATCCGGGCCCGGATAAAAAATAACAACTTTTCCTCCGGGGGTACGGCCCATCCATTCCGTTTCTGTACGCTTGCTCGGTCCTTCGGCAAGAACCTCATACGATTGACCAACGCACTCTCTGTTTTTCTCGGCACTTATGGATGTCTGCAGTTCGATTATCTGAGTGAGCCGGGCGGACTTAACCTCTTCGGCGACGTCATCCGGATATTTTTTTTCGGCCAGGGTTCCCAGACGCTCGGAATATTTGAACATGAATGCAGAGTCGAATCGAACCTGGCGCATTATGGACAGTGTCTGTTCGTGTTCTTCGTCGGTCTCTCCGCAAAACCCCGTAATAATATCCGTGGATAGACCCAGGTGGGGAACCTTCTCTCGCATACGGTCTACCAGGTTCAAAAACTCTTCTCGGGAATAGTCACGCTTCATTCGTTTCAGAACCGAAGTGGCTCCGGATTGTACAGGAAGATGGATATGCGGAGAAAACCTGGGTTCTGATGCCATGAGATCCATAAGAGAGGCAGGAAAATCATGCGGATGCGGCGATGTAAAACGAACTCGTTGGACGGACGTCTCCTGGAGTATTCGTTTTACAAGGGCCGTAAAATCCATTCCAGGATAGTCATAGGAGTTTACATTCTGACCGAGAAGAGTCACCTCCCTGATGTCATGATTCTCAAGTAAATCACGAATTTCGTCAATTACGCTCTCCGGAGATCTGCTTCGTTCGCGGCCTCTTGTGAACGGGACAACACAGTAACTGCAGTAATTATTACAGCCACGCATGATCGTTACAAAAGCGAGAATCCCGTTTACAACAGCCGGGCGGATCTCTTCATAGGTCTCCTCTCTTGATAATATCGTGCGAGCTATTTTCTCTGCATTACGCTCTTCGAGATCTGCAATTATCTGAGGAAGTTCGCGATAGTTATCGGGACCAGCCACAAGATCAAGAGTTCCCGAGGCATGAAAAAGTGTCTCCCCCAGGTTCTGTGACATGCAGCCCACAAGTCCGATAATTGTTCCGGGGTGCTTCTTTTTTAAGTGAGCCAGGTTTGAAACCCGGCCAAGAACTCTCTCATGTGCCCTCTCTCTTACAGCACATGTATTGAGAAGTATGACGTGAGCTCGATCGGGACTATCAACGGATTCATACCCCGCATCTTTTAGAATTGTTCTAATTACACCAGAGTCATATTCATTCATCTGGCAGCCGTACGTTTCGATATATATTGTTTTTTCTGTTGGAGTCATCATGAAGGTGTATCAATTGATTACGGAATAAATTCGCAGAAGTATAAGAAGCACAATAAATTGTAACAATCCTGGACCATTTTTTTTACAATCCGATTATTATCTACAATAATATATCCTTGCTATCAACCAGTGTTCCGTATATTACACGTGCACCGGTTAGATACAAATCGCTTTTTTTCGTAGGTTATTTGAACATCTTAGCGGACAATTTGCACAGGTGTAATTCTATCTATGTTGCAGGCAATGATACTCTCATACTCCAATCAATTTTGAATAAATCCTGAGAATAAAATTTCGTTTTCAGTTAGCATGAGTTTTAAAGTTATGACTTATGGTCGAAAAAAGGAAGAGAGCAGTAAAAGATCTCACAAAAGAGGAAGTCCCTTATTACCTCTCTTTGTTGAATGAAGAGGTTTGTGAATTCGATTGCGGAGAACTCTGTGCAAAAGATAATAACGGGGAACCTTATTGCTGTACTGTGGAGAATGCCATCCCCTTACTTTTCAAAAGTGAATATGAATATTTCAATGAAAAGGGGGATCTATGGTATATCTGGAAGGCTCAATCCGAGGATGAGAAAGAGATAGAAGAATCGGCCAGAAAAGACCAGGTATTCTGTGATTGTGGTGGAGCTTCCAATTGTAAAAGAGATCTGCGCAGTATTACCTGTCGGACTTTCCCCCTGGAGCCTTACATTGACCGTCGAGGTGTCTTTGTCGGACTTACTTTTCTGTATGACTTTACAATTAAGGATGACGAAACAGGAAAGATAAAATGTCCTCTGACAAAAAAACCTGCTCATATCCGGCAGGAGTTTGTGGATGCCTCATTTATTTTCTGGGAAAAGATAATGCTCCGGGTCAGGGAAGAGTATGACACATATGTGGACTCCTCTCATGATCTACGCCGCAAGCGTGATAAGAAGGGATTTAAACTAAAAATTCTATACCCGACCTGGTTTCAGAAATTGAAATCGATGAAAGAGTATGTGTAAACTTTCAGAGTAGGAATATATACGAAGTATATTCTCTGCCCTCAATGTAGTCCTGAAAATTGATAACTGTCATACAGTGCTATTGAAACTGTTTCAGGAAACTGTTGCGTTCCCTGACCTCTTATCAGGGATTGGCAAGGGAGTGCATAATAAAGCGGGAGCTGAAAGCTGCACCTGTATTTGCTTTACATAATTTCTGGTATTGTCATTACTACCGGAATGTATATACTTTTGACATATGATTTATCTGAGTCTGCTTACGACGATGATAAGGATGATACTCTGTCGGAATTCCTTGAAAACCTTGGATTTTCTGACTGTCTGAATAAGGAAGATCTTCCGGCAACATCGATGATTAAACCGGTGAGCTCTACTGACTCCATATCTGACTTGAAAAACAGAATACTGGAATACTGCAAGGCTGAAAATATTGAAATTGAAAATCTTGTTGTGATGGGGCCGGCACCCGTTGAGATATTCAGTATTTACGAATGTGAATGATCAATTTATAAACACCAAACGGAAAGATGTTGTGGTTTATAAATTTAATGAGTGGCTTCGCATTGCTTATACACAAATTTTCAGTGCCAGGCCATATCCATTATCTTTACTTTTTAAACAACTCAATCGGATAGGATACATTTACAAAGTTAACTCCGTTTTCCCTTTTTTCCACAAGGTCTCCTGTCAAATACTCTCCTTTTTCTCCAATGAAATCCAGTACTTTACCCGGTTGATTCTGGCTGTCTGAAGACTTAATTCTCATTACGTAGTTACCCACCTTAAGTCCTTCTGCAGGTCCCAGGGGATCAAAACTCAGCAATCCTTCACCGGTCACACTGGCCACACTTTTTCCAAAGACAATGTTTTCACTTTTATCTGTCAGTGTAATAATTAACTTTGTATCTCCAGGGAGATTCGTCTTTGCTTTTATCAGTAACTGTCCATTTTGCTCGGATACAGAGGGTTCCAGGCTCACAGGCTTTTCCATTGTAGGTTTCGAACATCCAGAAGATAGAAATATAGCTGTTATGATTGTAAGCAGTGATATCCGGATATTCATAAAATTGTCTCTCTGTTGAATTGATTTGATCGTAATTCTACTAACGCTTTCTTTTGTGTCCAGAATATTTATAGCGTGTTAACGAAAAAAATGGTCTGATAATCACAATAGCATGCAGTGGAATTTTACATTTTCAAAACGATGATATCCGGAATTACTGCTATTAAAAAATCCTGATATCGTAAGAACGGGAAGAGACAATTCAACTGTAGACAGCCGAATTGTCTCTCTTAATGGAATAGAATATCTGAAAAATCAGAAATACCGGGAGGAGTTACACAAAATTAATCACAACAGGATTCTTGAACCTGTTTTAGAATTTTATGTGCAACTTCCAGAGTGCGGATATCCGAGCTGTTATGAACCAGTGGCTTCTCTGTTCCGGATATGCAGGCAAGGAAGTGCTGGTGTTCTTGCTTCAAGGGGTTATCTTTGTGCACGAAAATCTTTTCGACAAAGGACTCCTGCTTGTATTTCAACTCTTCCGGTGACATTATAGAAGCGCTGGAAGCCTGACGATGCACATCAATATCCTGAGTGGAGAAATCAAGTACAACGTATGCTTTTTCCTGCGATATTGTCAGTGTGCGAATTTTGCTTTGTGTTGCACGACTGGCTGTAAGATTTGCCACGCATCCGGATTCAAACTGAAGTACTGCAGATGCAACATCCTCATGCTTGCTGAAAACTTTCTTCCCGCGCGCATGAACATGGCTTATCTCGCCGCCAATCAGGTTGATTATAATATCAAGGTCATGAATCAGCAGGTCAAGAACAACGCCAACATCGGAGATTCGCGGATTAAATGGCGCCAGCCTTCTTGACTCGACAAGAAATGGTTTTTCTACAATTTTACCCACTTCAAGAACAGCACCGTTAAATCGTTCTACGTGTCCTACCTGGAGGATCAAACCCTTTTTCTCGGCCAGTTCAACGATCTCTTTCGCCTGGTCGACCGTTTCCGTCATGGGTTTTTCCAGAAGAACGTGTTTTCCTTTTTCTATAGCCTTTTTGGCAATTTCATAATGATACACAGTAGGAACAGCTATAACAAGGGCATCCGCACTATCAATGAGTGCATCCATATCTCCCTGAACCGGTACATTAAACCGGGAGGCAATTTCGTTCATGCGAGCCTGATCGGCGTCATATACGCCAATAACTTCACACTGGTTGGTAAGACCGTTAGCGACGTTTACATGGTACTGTCCCATGTGTCCAACGCCTATCATACCCATTTTAATTTTATTACTCATAATCCTGTCCATTCAGGCGGTTATCTGTTCGGGATAAACCGCTTCAAGCTGGGTTTCATATCAATCAATAAGCCAACCACGTCAATTGAAACTTTCCCGCAGACGGGAAAAGATACCATCGGAACTAGTTGTGCTGCTGGTACTTGTGGGATCACCCAGTTCTCTGGACAGTTCCTGAACAAGCTCTTTTGCCTTGCGGCTTATATTTTTGGGGATATCCACACGGATAATAACGTGCTGATCACCGGTCCCGTATCCGCCCATGTAGGGCATTCCTTTCCCTTTCAGTCTGAATATCTGTCCGGAATCTGTTCCAGGTGGGACTTTCATCTTAACATGTTTACTGTCTATTGTTGGAACGTCAATTTCACCACCAAGTATTGCCGTTGTGACCGGGACTTTCATTTCAACAATCAGGTCATTTCCTTCTCTCTCAAAGGTGTTGTGTTTCTTTATGTGAGTGACAACATAGAGATCCCCGCGCGTTCCACCGTTGGGTCCGGCTTCTCCTTCACCGGAAACCTTCAAGCGGCTTCCTGATTCAACTCCCGCAGGAATCTTGATATGCAGAGTTCGTTTTTTCTCCGTAGTTCCGGATCCCTTGCAGGTTTTACAGGGATTTCTAATAATTCTACCTGTGCCATGGCACTGCGGACAGTTTGTTGTAATGGAGAAAAACCCCTGTGTACGTCGCACATGTCCGCTTCCCTGGCAAAGTGTACATGTAGTTGGACCGGATCCGGGTTCAGCGCCTGTACCGCTGCAAGTTTCACATGGCTCCTGACGAGGGATCTCGACTTTAATGTCTTTACCCATCGCTGCATCTTCCAGAGAAATCTCTATGTTATAGCGAAGGTCGGCTCCGCGTCGTACACCGCCGCGTCTGCCACCGCCATAACCGGGTCCGCCTCCTCCTCCAAAAAATTCAGAGAAGATATCACCGATATCACCAAAAATATCAGAAAAGTCAGTATATGCTCTATATCCAAATCCAGGACCACCGGCTCCGACTCCGGCTTTTCCGTACATATCGTATGCTTTGCGCTTTTCCTCATCCGAGAGAACTTCGTAAGCCTCGGTAGCCTCTTTAAATTTCTCTTCTGATTCCGGATTCCCTTTGTTTTTATCCGGGTGAAATTGAATGGCCAGTTTACGGTATGCCTTCTTAATCTCTTCTTTGCTGGCACCTTTTTGAACGCCAAGTATTTCGTAATAATCTCTATCGGACATGGATCTGCCTTTGGTTTTTTCTGAATTCGAATTATCCGGACCTTTCGTTTGATCTGGAATAAAAACTTCTTACAATGCCATGAGGCCTGCAAGATCTCTCTTTAATCGTATAATAATGATAATTCCTGTAAAACAGGCCTTTTATAAACTACAATATGAATGCTGCTTCAAGATTTCATTACAAATGAATAAATGCAAACCTTAATTTATTATCCGGAGTATCTGGTTTCCAGGTAAACGGAAACACGGGTTCCCCCGCAGTGAGGAGGAACCCGCAATGATTCACCGGCTAAAATCGCTTATTTTTTCTCGTCATCAACAACAG
>JBNKQE010000174.1:0-9741 GCA_050295715.1 Leptospirales bacterium | reverse complement strand
ATATGCGTTCTAACCCAAAACATTGACGGATTTCATGAGGATGCCGGTTCCACAAATGTAATTGAAATGCATGGAAATTTTCGCACACTCATGTGTACATCCTGCGGACAGGAATTGAAAGAAATTGACTATTCAAATCTGAGTATCCCTCCGCGTTGCCCTGAATGCAAGACAATTATGCGACCCAATGTTGTACTGTTTGGAGAGATGCTTCCGGAGGATGCTGTTGAAAAACTCACTCATGAACTTCATCAGGGATTTGATCTGGTTGTAAGTGCAGGCACAACAAGTGTATTTCCTTACATTGCAGGTCCGGTAAAACAAGCTTACGCAAAAGGTATTCCCACAATAGAAATAAATCCGTCCTGGACTGAAGTCTCCTCGGCAGTGACTGTAAAGATTGAAGCTCCAGCCGGCATAACTCTGGAGAAAATATGGGATCTAATGGAAAAGAACGAATCACTTCAACTCTAATGCTTATTTCGACCGAAATTTTGATCAATCAATCCGCATGAGGCCACAGGTTCTGTGTAATTCAGCCGCCAATGGTTCGCATTGAAATAGGTGCTCCACCGAACCTGTCCGGACTTTTACGTGCTAAAAGTTCTGCAAGATCTTCCAGCAGTTTCGGCTCAGACATATAATCAGTAACAATCCCCGTTGCATCAGTAAGGCATCCATACATCCGACCGCGGCTATCCATGCGAAGTCGATCACAGGAACTGCAGAACGGATCACTTGTATTTGCAATTATTCCGAAACGATAACCGTCATCAGTCTCATAATAACGGGCCGCCCGTCCAGTTCTTTCATGCTCTGTAATACCGCCAAATGACTCTGATATCTGTTTCAGAATATCATTCTGTGGATAATATAATTTACGAAAATCTTCCTCGGCAATACCCATGGACATAAGTTCAATATAACGAATTTTTATTTTACGGCTTCGTGCAAACATCATGAGAGGAACAACCTGATCATGATTGATCCCGTACAGGATTGTCGCATTCATTTTCAATCGAAGACCGACTCCAAGAGCATGGTCCACTCCACGCATGACTTCGTCAGGGTTTCCGCGTCCGGCTATGGCACGGTAAGATTCTAATTCAACTGCATCCAGAGAGACGTTGGCAGAGTCAAGACCCGCATGAACAAGTTTCTTGCTCATGCGATTCAGGAGTCTTCCATTTGTAGTCAGCGTTACAGTATCCACTCCACTCTTCTTAAGCAGACCAATCAGCTCCAGAAGAGGTGCATATAAAAGGGGTTCCCCGCCAGTAAGATGAACTTGATGAAGTTGAGCAGAGTTATAAACTCTGAGAATTCTTTCAGCCATCTGTTCTGCAGAGGTGGTTTCATTCCCTCTGGATGGTCTGTAATCAGGATCGCAATAAAGACAGGAATTATTACACTGCTCGGTCAGACTTACACGAAGTTTACGAAACCGCCTTCCGAGGGAATCAACAGGGATTGATGGAATAGAATTATTTTTCGCTACTGTCTTCATAATAGATACGGGAAAACAAGTTTTCTAAATCTCACTGTCTGTTCCGATGAGAATTCAGACCGAAGATGTTTAAACTGAATCAGGCACCAGGAAATGCAAACTATTTTAAATCTTACATATGACAACGTTCTGACATTATGATCAATGTGAAGCTCCATTTTTTCAATTCTGTGCCCGCCACCAGGCACAGAATTTTCCCCCATATGGGTGGGTGGATTGGAGGTGGGTTTTATTCACTGGCCGTAAATCCAGCCTGCCTGCGGGGGACTGGAATGCCTCATTATCATCCTCTGAAGATTCCGTCAAGTAGAGTGTCATACACTTGATATAAAATGAAAATGGGAGGATGTATCCAATTACAAAGAGAAATTCATCTCAATTATATATTTGACCTGCATGATTGCCATTGCAGTATCGGAAGCTAAAATCTGTATCAGACATCTCTGATACTCCCTGCAATATTAGCCGATTGTCGTATCGGGACTCACGGAGGAAACCATGTCGATTAAATACCAGAGCCTGAATCCAGCAACCGGAGAAATTTTCGGTGAATATCCTCTATTAACCGACTCTGAACTTGTTAAGAAACTGGAAGTCACCCTTGATGCATACCGGTCATGGAAGAACCAGAGCCTGACCTATAGATCAGATTTAATGAACAATGCTGCCCGAATCCTCCGTGAAAAAAAGGAAACCTACGGGCAAATAATTACCTTAGAAATGGGCAAACCCATCACGCAGGCAATTGCCGAAGTGGAAAAGTGCGCGCTGGTTTGTGATTATTATGCTGAAAATGCAGAATCTTTTCTTACACCCCGAAAAGTTACGACAGATGCCTACAGTTCTTATGTAAGATACGACCCACTTGGCCCTGTATTTGCTATCATGCCATGGAATTTCCCATTCTGGCAGGTCTTCCGATTTGCTGCACCAAATCTAATGGCAGGCAACGCAGGAATACTGAAGCATGCTCCGAATGTTCCCGGATCAGCTCTTGCTATAGTCGACATATTTCGCGAAGCGGGTTTTCCTGAAGATATATTTCAAAATCTTTTTATTGATAACGATCAGGCTGCCAGGGTAATCCGTGATCCGTCCATTCAGGGTGTGACTCTAACAGGCAGTGATGCAGCAGGACGTGCCGTTGCACAGTCAGCGGGAGCTGCCCTGAAAAAATCAGTTCTTGAACTTGGAGGAAGTGATCCCTTCATCGTTCTCAAAGATGCCGATCTAAATAAAGCGGCTGATGCGGCGATAACATCGCGCTATCAGAATGCCGGCCAGAGCTGTATCGCCGCCAAACGATTTATTGTGGCAAAAGAAGTCTACGAAAAGTTCATTGAAATTTTCACGAGCAAAGCGAAAGCGTTAAAAGTTGGGGATCCATCTCTGACAGATACGGATGTAGGGCCCATGGCAAGAAATGACCTTAGAGAGGAACTTCACAAACAGGTTGCTTCTTCAAAAGATATGGGAGCTGATGTTCTATTTGGCGGTGATATTATGGAGGGTTCAGGTTTCTTTTATCCGATCACAATTCTCGGTGGTGTGAAGCCTCGCATGACGGCGGCCAGAGAAGAAACCTTTGGTCCAATCTCTACATTTATAGAAGCGGAGAATGAGGTAGATGCTATTCAGATGGCCAATGATACATACTTTGGTCTTGGAGCATCCCTCTGGACTTCTGACCTTGACCTTGCTGAAAAACTGGCTCCTCAAATTGAGTCGGGATCAGTTTTTATCAATGCAATGGTTAAATCTGATGTAAGACTGCCCTTTGGCGGGATTAAGCAATCCGGGTATGGCAGAGAACTTTCCGAAGAAGGAATTCGTGAGTTTATTAATATTAAAACTGTTCTGATTCAAAATTAAGGACCTGGATTTGCCTTTCTCATTCAAAGATTTAATAATAAGTGTCACAACGGGCCGGCAAGGAATACTATCCCTGTTTCTCTCAGCGTATCTTTTGCAGCTATTGCATGCAACTCCGCGAACAGAGTTTCTGGCAGGTACATCAATTCCAGCATTTGAGATGACAGATCAATTCGGACAGGATTATCCTCTGCGTCCCGATGTAAAAATACTGGTCGTAATCAAATCCAGTAAGTTTAAGAATATTATGAATGAAGTGATGCAGGGAAGAGATCAAAAATATCTCAATCTGCAGCGAATAGAAATATTAATAAATAGAGATAGTGATCTCACCGGGTACAACAGTGAGATTACGGAAACACTAAACAATATAAACTACCGTGTTCATATTTCAAAATCGAGAGAGTTTCCCGTACCATATCCTGGACGATTCGTTGCAGCTTACGTTTTTAAAATCGATAACAGGAAAATTGTATCCGTCTCTGAATGCAAAGACAGTAATTGCCTGTCTCTTGCCATGTTCAATACGCCATGCAGCACCGCTAAACAATCATCAAACAGCCACACTACTATTCCAATCCAGGGAGGATGCTCACTTTGACAGCTCAACCTGTTCTCCTGTTTGATATTGATGGGACATTGATCGATCCTCGCTCAACAGGTAAAGAGGCATTTTTTCAGGGTATTCGAGAATGCACTGGAATAGAGCCGTCTTCAAAAATTTCCTTTGCGGGAAAAACGGATTACATGATTATAAATGAAATTTTCCCTGACGGTCTTTCGCAGAATCAACAAAAAGAGATCTACCAGAGTTACCTCAGACTGCTTCCGGAATATTTTACTCAAAAAAATGGAGTATCTTTATTACCGGGTGTTACCTTATTGCTCAAAGAACTGAGTAACATGGAAATTCCGATGGGCCTTGTCACGGGTAATATGGAAGAAGGTGCCTGGACCAAACTGGAATATTTTGGTATTGGAAAATATTTTTATTTCGGATCCTTTGGTGACCGTGCTCAAAATAGAAATGAACTTGCATGCAATGCTCTGGTCAAGGCGAAAATGATTCTGGGAAGAACAATCAACCCGGATCAAGTCATTCTTATTGGAGACACCCCGGCAGACATAACAAGTGCCCTTTATTGCGGTTATAAATCTGTGGCAGTCTCTACCGGAAAATACTCATCCGATGAATTAATACAATACAATCCTGATATTCTTCTCGATGACCTTAATTCATCGGAAGTACTCTTGAATTATATTGAAAATGAGAATATAAATTCGGCAATCTCACCCGGGAATATTCTGCACAACTGATTGATTCTTTCAATTTTTTCCGGATTGTCTCACATTCCCGAGAACAGCGCAATACTGCTCTCGTTAAAAAAATGGGAACCGGAACTCTTTTAAGTGCATAATACTATCAGCCTGTGCTGATTCCATCGGTGCATAAATCCGATAATCGTAAGGGAAGAGTCCCCCATTTTGATTCATAATACAGGCCATAGTAATATTCAATGAAACATATCATTACATACTTCTCCAGGCGCCATCTTTTCGCAAACCTGACCTTTATAGCCGTTTTTTTTGGTGGAATCTTTTTCTGGCAGAAGACAGGCAAAGAAGAACTACCCGATATGACTCTGGAGTTTGTAACGATAACAACTGTCTATCCGGGTGCGTCAGCAAAAGAGGTAGAAAAAGCCGTTACATGGCCCATGGAAGATGAGATCCGTGCTATAAGTGGTATCGCAGCCATCCGCAGCAATAGCAGCGAAGGTGTATCCACGATTACGGTAGAAATGGAAGCAGGATTGGATGATCGGTCGACTTTTATTTCAGAACTCAGAAGTGTTGCAATGGGAGTCAGACTTCCTTCTGAAATCCTTGACCTGCCTCGCATTCGTGAATACAAAACCTCAAGAAAGGCAATTATTGATATCGGTATATATCTTAAGGATTCCGAATTTCTTGATGATGACAGCAGAAGGCTTTTACAGGAGCAGATGCTTGTTATTAAAAATAGACTTATTTCTCTTCCCGAAATCAGTAATGTCTCCTGGACAGGTTATATGCCTCCTGAGTTTCGCCTTGAATTCCAACCGGACAGATTGAATTCATATAGAATATCAGTCAGCAGCCTGGTTGATGAAATTAAGAAAGCAAGTGTACGCAGCCCATCAGGTCTATTAAAATCCAGGGATGAAGCTAGAATTACCTTTGACGGTGAGTTAAATTCGATTCCCGAATTTGAATCACTTCCTGTTCAGGGTTCTTTTACCGGAGAACCTGTGTTACTCTCAAAGCTGGCCAGAGTGAAAGACACTTTCCAGGATTATACAAGTTACATGAAAATAAACGGCCGCGAAGGTATAATGCTTCGCGTTACGAAGACTTCGTCTGCCGGAATCCTTACAGCAGTTGATAGTGTAAAAAAAGAGATAGACTCCTATATCTATGACGTGGGTCCCGATAGTCGTATCGGGGTTGCTGTTCTGGATGACGAATCTGCCGATGTTCGAAACAGAATTGGTTTGATTACTAGCAACGGATTTATTGGATTTATTTTAATACTCACATTCCTTTTTCTTTTTATGAATTTTCAGTCAGGTTTCTGGGTCGCCATGGGAATTCCCTTCACATTCGCCAGCACCATGATCATTGCCAGTCTTTTCGGTTTTACGATAAACAGCATCACTCTGGCCGCCGTGATTATAGTAATGGGGATGGTTGTAGACGATGCTATCGTGGTAGCTGAAAATGTAATGCGTCTGAGATCAAAAGGTTACTCCCCTGTTGAGGCTGCCATAGAAGGTACGACCTATGTCCTGATGCCTATAACAGCAAGTATTCTTACTACAATTGCTGCGTTTTCACCGCTTATGTTTTTTGAGGGAAGACTGTCCATGCTGACCGGTTCAATCATGCCAATCGTCAGCATAATGCTTATTGCAAGTCTTTTTGAATCAATATTTTTGCTTCCCGCCCACCTGAATATGGAAGCTGGTCGCACCTGGAGGCTTATATTTTCTTTCGGAACTCTCCCGTATATTGAGAAATACATTGGAAAACGAAGACTCTTAAAACTTGAAAGCGACACAGAACATTCCGAGGTTTCCACTCACTGGTTTTTCAAAATTGAAAAAAAATATGGTGAATGGCTCAACTCAGCTCTCAGATACCGCTATATTTTTTTATTATTAACTCTATTCACTATTTTTTCTGCCATTTATCTGCTTACATCTTACATGAAGTTTTCACTTTTTCCCAGAGAAGAAGCCACTCAAATACGTGTAACGGCAAAACTTCCCGAGAATACACGGGCTCGACAGACTGCCATCAAAGCTGGAGAGATTGAACGAATTTTTGAAAAATACAGGGGAAGCGAAGTAATTGGATTCAGAACAAGTGTTCGACAGTCCAGTCATGGCCAGACAGCTCCCGAAAATATTGTATCAATTCGAGTAGAACTTCCGAGCGCTGATAAGCGAGATCGATCTTTGAATACTCTGCAAAAAGAGTGGCAAACTCAGCTGGATACTCTGGAAGGGTTTGAGGAAATACGCTTTTCAAGACAACACTACGGATCAAGCAGCGGCAGCCCCATTGAGATTGTTGTTCAGCAAAGTGATTATAATAAATTGCGTCAGGTGACTGACCTTTTAAAAAAAAGACTGATGTCTATGCAGGACGTCACTCATGTAGAGATTGATGAACCAATGCGAACTCCTGAATACAGGATTCATCCAAAACGAGATCTCATAAAACGACTCAGAATATCTGCAACTAATATTTCACAGACATTAAGAGCTTCACTCGAGGGTTATGTCCTTTATGAATTACCCTATGGAGAGGAAACAAAAAAGGTCAGGCTGACGCTTCCTCTTCGGAATAAAGAGGATCTAAAAAATATTCTTCATGTGCCCGTTACAAATGATGAAGGATATCTTGTTCCCCTTAACGATGTAATATTCCTTACAAAAGAAAATAATCCTGTTTCCATAAATCGACTTAATTTACAGCGAATGCTAATGGTTTACGCTGATCTTAAACCAGGTTCAAATCTTACCCCCCTGGATATTGCTGCAAACCTGGAAACTAATATGTATCCAGAAATAACAAGGGCATTCCCCGGTACGTATTTTTCCTATGAAGGCGAGATTAAGATGACAAGAGAATCATCTCACTTCTTTCTTATAGCCATTTCTTTGACCCTGTTCTCCATTTACTTGATTCTCGCATTGCAGTTTAATTCTATATTTCGCCCCATGATGATAATTGCAGCCATCCCCCCTGCAATATCTGCCGTAGTTATAATTTTTGTGGTTCATGGGATGTGGAACTATGGATTTTTCGGATTAATTGGTGTCATGGGTCTTTCAGGTGTAATCGTCAATGATGCAATTGTTCTTCTTAATGTTCTTGAAGATCAATACGAAGGATTCAGGACAAGAAAAGACTCCGACAACAGCATAGCACATATAACTTCATCAAGACTCAGAGCTGTATTGCTGACTACACTGACAACAGTCGCAGGCCTTTTCCCGACTGCATATGGACTGGGAGGGTATGACTCCATGCTGGCCGAAATGATGCTTGCCATATCATGGGGATTGATATTTGGCACTATTATTATACTTGTATTGATACCATCGCTTTACAGTATAGAGAAAGAGTGGTTGTACAGATTTGAGTTATGGCGAGAGGGAAAATCCCGATGAGACTTCCTCTGATTTTTAGAAGTTCCATTTTCTGCGTTGTGCTTTTTACAGTAACATTGCTTTTTACCGGGAATATGCGAGCAGAAGAAAAGAGAGTACAGACCTTACCACTCTTATCTTTTATTGAGCGCGTTACGAATAACGACCCCTACTTTCGTAAAATACTGATCGATGAACTCTACCTTCAATATGCCGAAGATCTGGAACTGCCGATAAGCGATCTTGTTCTTAAAGCCACAGCCAACTACAGTCTATTTCTTGATCAGGCTGACACTTCCAGAGATGGAAAAACAGAAGGTGCACTGTCACTATCAAAACTCTTCCCATCAACGGGAACGACTGTAAGTGCTTCTTATACAGCATCGCACTACAGCACTGATGGTCAGGGCATGATTGGATCAGCCATAAATGCAAGATTGAGTCAGGAAATAGTCAAGAATGCCTTTGGACGAACCACCAGGAAAAAGAGAAAACGAATTCATTTAGATTCAGAACTGACCCGCTTGAAAATTGTGGAGGCTTACGAGAATTACCTGGCAAGTCTTATCGTCCTTTATATAGACTGGCATTCCGCCATGGCAAATCTGGACACTTCCAATGAATCTGTTCGCTCCAGTGAAAATCTATTATCAATAATCCGGAAGAAAAGACAATTCAAAGTGGCACACCCGGAAGAAGTTGCCAAGATCCAAATGGAACTGGAAAGCGCCAGGGAACAGCATCTCATTCTGGAAAGTAAGTATACGTCTACCACACAAAAAATATTAAACCTGACCGGTTTTTCAGAAGCCGTAACAATAATCCCCTCCTTACCGGAGCCGGAGAATTCGGATAGTCGTAACATTGATTTTGACAGGTCCTTTGCAGGGAGTCGCACTTATAAAATAGTTAAGCTTATGGAACAGCGCGGCATTCTCTCCTCTGAGATTGCAGAAGATGATCTATTACCCTCCGTTTCACTGTTCGCCAACTACAAAATTGACGGAATAGAGTATCAGGTAAGACAACCGGATCGCCAGCTACAAATAGGAATCTCTTCATCATACTCTTTCGGGAATCAGGTTGCAAATGCCGTCTCAGAGAGTGCTAAACTTGATAAGCAAAAAAATAAAGTATCCATTGAATCGAATATCCTGACCCTTAAAACTGATCTGGCGACATTAAAAAACAGTTTGCAGGCAAGTATTAAGCTTATTGAGATTGCCAACCGCAAGGTAAAATTAACAGAACAAATTCTTCGCGCAGAGAGATACAATTACTCAATTGGGAAAGCTACGATCAACGAACTAATACTTGCCAGAAAAAACATGATTCAGGCCAAATACAACCTTGTGGAAAGACATGTTTTTCACGCAAGTCTTCGGACTGAGTGGCAAAGGCTGACAGATACTCTTGTAGATCGAAGTGTCATTCATTCCCGATAACTTATAATCTCAAACATAAATGAGGCGTTACAATTGAAGCACCATCCGTTTTATATCAATGTTTTATCAGGGGAATTTGAATGCGCCGCTTATCACGGCCGGTAATATGTTTGATTTTGCTAAATAGCCGGATTGCCAGATTACTGTCAAATCCGCTATGTATCACCCTTGATTCTTTCCTATCTATATAATATTCTCCTGTATTAAAAAATAAATC
>JBNKQE010000173.1:0-9766 GCA_050295715.1 Leptospirales bacterium | reverse complement strand
TACAGAGTTGGTTGCATCTACAGAGTTGGTTGCATCTACAGAGTTGGTTGCATCTACAGAGTCGGTTGCATCTACAGAGTCGGTTTCATCTACAGAGGTACGAAAGATCTCGATCAATTCATACATTGCGGCAATTTGCCAGAGTTGATCAGATGGATTAATGACATGCAACTCTCCACCAGTATTTCCCATCATACCTTTTAAATAAATTAGCAGCTGTAATGATGAGGAGTCGGCGTTGCTAACTTCAGCAACATCAAGCACTACGAGACTTGACTCTCCAATTGCCTCGACAATTTTTTCATGTACTTCTTCAATACTCTGTTTTTGTATTGATCCCTGTATATGAATGAGACACCTGTCATTTTCTTTTTCATAACTTATATTCATTGCCGACTCCAGACTCTGCTAGTTCCCAAGCGTCTTTGACACAAGATTCAGAAGTTGTTCAGGCATAAATGGCTTGGTGAGCCATGCTCGAACGCCCATTTCCATTCCTTTGGTCTTCTTATCTTCACTGTTTTCAGTCGTCAGCATAACAATCGGCACATACTTCATTTGATCCATCTCGCGAACATGCGAAACGAATGCGAGCCCATCCATCTCAGGCATATTGATATCGGAAATAAAAAGATCAATTTGTGATTCATCTTTAAGCTTGTTAAGCGCATCCAGACCGTTCTCAGCTTCGAGAACTCGATATCCTGCTCTTCCAAGACTCATTGCAAGCACCTGTCTCAGTGAAGTTGAGTCATCAAGTATCATTATTGTTTTATCCATTGTTTTTCCCGTTAGTTAGTATAGTTTAATAATATATTAGTTCATGTTACGCCAGAGGAATCATAAAATAGGCCAGAAAACACTCTTCCGCTGTTGTTCCGCAATAATCAATTCCACCTTCCAGCATAAAGATACTTCGCATTTTCGATGCAATCTGGTCTACAGCTGGTAACCCCAATCCCATAACAAAGCATTCCATCTCTACGGCATCTTCTACAGGAGGATGGATCCGATAGAATGGAAGCTTTAACTTCTCCAGAGATTCCGTGTCCATAGCAAGGTTTTCCTGATATGAGGGAAAACTTTGGAGGGTCAGTGTATAGTAGCCATTTCGAATTGATGTTAAAAGTACTACATCTGTATTTCTGCGAGAATACTTCCATGCATTAATCACAAGCTCATCAAACACCAGCATTACGAGTTGGATATTTGCATCGACAGTTCTTCGACTGCAGGTATCCATTATCCGCAATTTCATGTTCTTTTTCGAATAGAGATTCTGAAATTGCTGAATGCGTTCCTTGATGTTATACTCGATCTGTTCCACAGAAATACGATCTAACTTAAATGCTCCATCAAAAACATTTACATACTCAGCAAGACCTTCGAGCATCCTTCTTGTATATTGTGCGTTTGTTTTAATTTTATTAAATAATTCTTGGTCAATGGAAATCTGACCGCTTGAAATATCACTCATTCCAAGAATTTCCATTAAAGTTAACATAAGTCCAAATCCGGCGCCTTGCGACAAACTGGTCTGAAGATTAATAATAGCCTCTCTTCCACTCACATCATTCCAGGCCTTTCTCAAACCATCCTTGTAAGAACTCCACTCAACCCGCTTTCTTAACATGGAAGCTTCGTGCTCGGCGCGAAGCAATTCCTTGTAACGCATTGCATAATGATCATTTAGTTTTTCAAAAAATTCCCCCAACCACGAAAGACTGTCATGAGCCGGGATAAATTCATCCACACCATTTCGCATCATCTCCACAATAACAGCAGGTCTGATATCATCAGATATATGCACCCAGATCGGATACGGTCCTATCTGCTTTCTGAACAGCTCCCAATCCGGATGAGTCTGTGATGTCAAATTCCTGGAGTCTGTAATTACGGCCTGAAATTCGGCTAAACTATTATTCTCTTTTTCAAACTCAGTGAAGCTTGAAAAAAAGGTAAATATTATTCCCTTGTTTTGTCCCAGGCTTTCCAGATCCCCAATACTTTCATGAAAACCTATACACAGTATCATTGGGTGATTTTCGGCTTGCGATATTGTCTCATTTGACTGAGATTCATTGGTTCCTTTTTTCGCAACAATCGTTTCCATTACATCCATTGTATGACTGAAAGCGATGTATACTGCAACCAACTTTGCATTTCACTTTACATATTTTACATTTCTCATTGAAAAATTACGCAACATCAACTACACCCGATGATTTTACTTTATAAAAACATTTACGACAAAGATTATTATTAGTTACAGGGGCCACCGAAAATACTACCTCATAGTTATTTACAACTATACACTTCAATAAGCAACTGCATCTTCCGAGTCTGAAAGTATTCTTTTCATGCAATTCGGTAAAACGCAGATATTTTAATCGAAAGTTTTGAATTTGTTACATTGGAACCTTTCGGGGGAACACAGGCATTTGAAATCACTAAAAACAAAGGCAGTCAGAAAAGGATGCGCAATATCAAATAAGTATTACTCCATAAATAATCCTTTCGGCATATCTAATATTTTTAACTATAGCCCAGTCAATTATAACTACCCTGATTGATATTTGCTTTATATCTTCATATTTAATTCACTACTTTAGACGCGACAGGTATTTTTTTCGGAAAATATTCTCAGTTTATACTTTCACAGACAACGTTGTATGATTTACTCTGCATAGAGCGTCAGTTTACCGGGAAAATATCATGAATTCACATAATACAATAAGTACTATTTCAATGAATGAGGTAGTAGAAGATAGAGAGCGCAATTTTGCCTTCTTTGACTATATAATGACGCATATCGAAGATATTGCTTTACTTGTTGACCGCAAAGGTAACATCCTTTATGCAAATAACAGGGCTGCCTTTATTCTTGGTTATTCAATCAGTGAAATTTCCACACTCAAAGTATGGGATCTCACCTCAACAGTCAAAGATAAATACTGGAATCGCATATGGACGAGACTTTCCGCCAAGAATCTCCTTACTATGGAAACTGACCTGTGTTCACGATGGGGGGCGAAGATTCCCGTTCATGTAAAAACCAGTATAGTCGATTATAAAGGGACTGATTTCCTCTGGGCATTAATGCGAAGGCAGTATGATCAAGGTTCGAAATCTATGGGAACTCGAATCAAGCGTACTGAGTTGACAAGAATACTGGAATCCACGCCCGATGTCGTTGTCAGATATGATCGAAATTTACGCAGAACTTTTGTAAACAAAGCGTGGGAGAGAGTCAATGGCATTCCAGGTTCTAATGTTATCGGGAAGGCTCCCCATGAGACTGATACACGGATCACTCCAATGGCCGATAGTTTCGAGAAGATGCTCAATAGAACAATTGAGACAGGTAAAATAGAAGAGTTCGATATCAACTGGGAGTCTGCTGATGGTCCGATATGTTATAGTCTTAAGGCTATACCTGAGTTTGACAACAATGGTGAAGTCTTCGGCATTCTGACATTTGCAACAGATACTACTGCACAGAAAAGAGAAATACAAATACTTCATGAACGCGAACATATGTTTCAAACGCTTCTGGAAAACTCCCCGGATACGATTTCCAGGTATGACCTGAACTGCAATCGCATATATGCCAATAAATCCTTCGCCCGACTTGCCGGATTTTCTGTTGAAAATCTACTGGGGAAACGCCCTTCTCATTCTAACAAATCACAAGAGGCTAACATATACGAAAAGACAATCCTTGAAACAGCGAGGAGTGGTCAGGAAAATGAGATTGAGTATGAATGGCCAGGAGCGAACGGTAGACGTATAGTCAGCCACATACGCATAGTTCCCGAGTATGATTCTGATGGAAGAATTGCCAGCGTCCTCTGTACTGGCAGGGACATCACGAGGCTCAAGCGAGCCGAGGCAAAAATGAAATATCTGGCTCATTATGACTCACTGACCAGCCTGCCAAACAGGACACTTATCAGAAAACAGTCTGAAATAATGCTAAGAAAAGCACACTTAAACAGGAAGCCGGCGGCCCTACTTTTCATGGATCTGGATAATTTTAAAAGCATTAATGATACCCTGGGACATATCGCCGGAGACGAAATGCTGCTTCATATTGCAAGCTTGCTCCGCAGTGAAATTCGTAAAGGGGAATCAGTAGGCAGGCTAGGCGGCGAC
Organism: Leptospirales bacterium; assembly: GCA_050295715.1. GTDB lineage: Bacteria > Spirochaetota > Leptospiria > Leptospirales > Leptonemataceae > JBNKQE01. The sequence goes on along the minus strand of JBNKQE010000173.1, from coordinate 5,611 downwards.
GAATTTCTTTTTATAACATCGGAAAGGGCAACGGAAGAGGATGCCAAACTGCTTGCCTGGAAAATCATACGCCTCTTCGAACAACCTATTATCATTGACAATCTTTCTCTCAGTGTATCCGTATCAATTGGCATCGCATTATCCCCCGACAATGGGACGGATTTTGATACTCTCCTGAGAAAAGCCGATGCGGCTATGTATGATGCAAAAAAGAGCGGACGGAATACTTTCGCGATTTTTAGTGAAAAGGATGAAAAGCAAGATAAAAACGATTTAGTAGTTTACAGCGCTCTGAAACATGCACTCAAATACAACGAGTTCACCCTCCACTACCAACCTCAGATTTCACTTGAGAATGGCTCCATTTGCGGGGCCGAAGCACTGATACGCTGGAACCACCCTGAGAGAGGATTGCTTCAACCGCTGAGCTTTATTCCCATTGCAGAATCGCACGGAATGATCGCTCCTATCGGCGAGTGGGCTCTTCGAGAAGCCTGCAGAAATGCAGAGCAATGGAGAAAAGAAACCGGACAGGAAATCTCTATAGCCGTAAATGTATCCGCACTGCAGTTCAGGCACGGAAATCTTGAAAAAGTTATCACGGAAGCTCTTTCTGACTCCGGACTTTCTGGGCACTTGCTTGAAATCGAACTCACTGAATCTGCAATGCTATACAATATGACTGATGCTTTAAAAACCATGCATAAAATAAAAGATCAGGGCGTGAAGATCTCCCTGGATGACTTCGGCACCGGATATTCCAGTCTTTCCCAGATTACAAAACTCCCGCTGGATCGGTTGAAAATTGATGCCTCTTTTATCACTCAACTTGAGAAGCACAGCAAAGAGGGGATGGCCATTATTCGGACTATTATTCAGGTAGCCAAAACCCTTAATCTGGAAACAATTGCAGAAGGAATAGAAACACAAGAAGCTCTGGATATTCTGCGAATGCTCGAGTGCGATTCCGCGCAAGGGTATCTCTTCTCGAAACCTCTTCCACAAAAAACCTTCCTCAGCCACATTTCCGATTCCAGGAACTTCTCCCTTTTGAGTCTGCCGAAGTAGTTTATGTATCAAAATGAGTGTAGAGAAATAATGAATTACGTTATGGACGAGCTTGATAAAAATATCCAGTTTGTTCTTTTTTCCTTCGGTTATCACCAACAGGAATCCGGAAGTGACAATTTTATTTCCACTCCATATAAATATCATAATGTAGTTTATATCTTTACTCATGTATTTTAACAAACAATCATATCTACCGAATCAAGTAGATAATTTTAACTACAGCATGACGGTTATTATCGATTTCGAATACGAAATTTCTGTCCGGCAAAAGGTTTTTGTTGAACGAAAACCTCTTGATTGGGGAAATATATCTTACAAACATAAACTGAATCAAATAATCTAAAGTTTCTTATTAAATTCATCCAAATACAAATTTATAAAATATATGTATCACAAAGTCCCGATTCAAAACAATTATCGCTTCGTCGATTTAATTGATCTGCCTTCTTTCGCCAGAATGCTTGAAAATTTTCAAAAGGCGACCGGCATTCCAAACAGCATTGTGGACCCTTTCGGTGTTCCCTTGAGCCAGGCCGGTTGGACCGACGCCTGTACACGATTTCACGGAACTTATCCCGTCGCAAAAGATCACTGCAGTCTTAGCAACCGAACGCTTATACAAAAAACTCTCAAAGAAAGTTCCATTGCCTGCGAATACTGTTCTCATGGCCTTATGGAGTATGCCATTCCCATCATGATAGAGGGGCAACAACTGGCGACTCTGATCATGGGCCAGGTGCTTCATTCGCCTCCGGATATGAAGTTTTTTCGATCTCTGGCTCATAAATATGGCTATCATGAAACGGAGTATCTGAAAGCGATTCAGGATATTCCAATTATTGAAGAAGATAAAATTCACTCCTGTATGCAGGTGATCGTGAATATGGTGGATATGCTGGCCAGAAGCGGTCTGGAAAGACTACAACGGTCCGAAATACATCAAAAAGCCGATTTTCAGGAGACCCTTCTTCGGGCGATCAATGAGGTGGGAATGCAATTGATGGTCATCGAAGAGGGACGAATTGACTATATTTCCAATCTCCCCCTTGCATACAAGCTGGGTTATACCGATGAAATTATCGCCCGGCGTCCACTCCTGTCGGAGATCATCCATCGGGACGATCGAGCACAGTTCATGGAAATGTACAACCGCCAGGTGGCAGGAGAAAATGTACATGCCAGATATGATCTGGATCTGGTTACAAGAGACGGGGAAATACGCAGCTTCGAAACATCTGTTTTTGTGATTCCCGGGAGTAATCCGGTTCGTGTGATTTCAGTGGGATCGGATATCACAGAACGAAAAGAGCTGGAACAGGAGCTACAAATTCGCGAACGGGAGTTTCGCACTCTTGCGGAGAATCTTCCCAGTGTCATCGTCCGATACGATCGCGAATGCCGGCGAACCTATGTGAACCCTGCCTATGTCCGGGAGACGGAGAATCTCGCTGATTTTGCCATCGGCAAAGTTCCCTCAAACGATTGGAGGGCAGAGAATGTGTCCGTATCGGAGTATGTTTCGCAGCTTCAGCATGTAATGGAGAGCGGAGTCCCCACCCAGATGGAGATCCAGTGGATGAATCACAAAACGGAAAAAATCGTCTACTATGATCTACGGGTTGTACCGGATTTTGGACCGGATGGTACGATCCTGGGTGTGCTTGTTATCGGCCACAATATCTCGACGCTTAAGGCAACCGAAGCCCTTCTGAAGGCAAAGGAGCAGGAATTCCGCAGTCTTGCAGAGAGTTCCCCCGACGCCATCATCCGCTATGATATGGAACAACGAATTGTCTACATGAATGACCGGCTTGTCAAAGATCTACCAATCTCCTCCCCGGGGGAGGTGATTGGTAGAAAGCCGACCGAAATCTGGCCCGATGGACGATTCACGCCCATTGAGGAAGGAGCACGCAGGGCAATAAAGAGTGGGGAAGCCCGGGAAGTGGAACTCCACTGGAAATCGATAGAAAGCCAGTATCGCATTGAACAAATTATTGTCATACCGGAATGGGACGTGAACGGAAACATTATCGGGACTATCGCTTTCGGTCGGGATGTTTCAGAGATTCGCAACGCTGAACAAAGGATCAAGCATATCATAGAGGCTATTCCCGGTCTGGTGTTTTCTTTCAGACTCTCCCGGGAAGGAGAGGGGTCTTTTCCTTATGTGAGTCCGGCCATTACCGAACTCTTTGGCTTGAAAGCTGAAGACGTTTCTCATGATATGGCACCCATCCGGAATCTTGTTCATCCCATTGATCGTCCCATCATTAATGGAGCCATTGAAGAATCAGCAAAAACACTGAAACCATTTTTGGCGGAATTGAGAATTTGCAGACCCGGCATGTCGGAAAAGTGGGTGGAGGTTCGGTCCATCCCCTCACCCCCTGAAAGAGACGGTAGCATTCTCTGGCATGGTATTGTGCTCGATATCACAGAACGAAAGAACACCCGGCAACGTCTCGAAGTTCTGGATTTTGCAATCAATCTGACATCCGATGCTGTTTTCCTGATCAATGAGGATCTGATGTTTGAGTATGTCAACAGGCAGGCCTGCCTCTCTCTCGGATACAGCGAAGAGGAGCTCCTTTCCATGAGTATATCCGACATTGACCAGGATATGGCCAGAGAGACTCTGCTGGAAATGAGCAAACAAAATCCTCGGGGTCAAACAATACATTTTGAAACACGCCATCGTTCGAAAAACGGAACGATCTTTCCTGTGGAGATCGCGGGGACTCATTTCAAACGAAACGGGAAAATGTTTGTCATCAGCATTGTACGCAATATCACGAAACGCAAACGTATGGAAGAGGATCTTGCCACACGCGAACAGGAATTTCGAACCCTTGCCGAGAACACCCCGGATACTATAGCTCGCTATGATCCAAATCTTCGTCGTATCTATACCAATCCAGCATTCGCCTCCCTTATCGAGGGTGAGAATACCGCCCATCCTGGAAAAAATCCCACCGAAGTTCCGGGTGGAAACGATTCTATCAATTATCAAAAGAAATTGAAAGATGTATTCTTAACCGGAAAGGGGACAGAATTCGAGTTAAACTGGCCGTTAAAAGATGGCACCACTGTATACAGTCTGATCAAGCTAACTCCAGAGTATGACCCGGAAGGAAATATTAGCAGCGTCCTTGCCGTAGGCAGAGATATCTCCGAACTAATTACCTATCGTAATAAGATTCATCAGATGGCTTTCTATGACTCCATAACCGGTCTTTCCAACCGGGCACTTTTTCTCGATCGGTCGCACCAGTTGATTGTGGATGCCAGACGGCACGGACAAAAACTGGGAGTTATGATTCTGGATCTGGATCGATTCAAAATAGTGAACGATACTCTTGGCCATTCAGCAGGAGACAGGCTATTGCATGAAGTGGGCGAACGACTGATAAAGTGCGTCAGAACCTGCGATACTGTTGCTCGTATGGGAGGAGACGAGTTCGCAGTATTATTGCCGGTAATTCAGAGAGAAGACGATCTGAAAAAAATTGCTACGAGAATTTTACAAAGTATCAGCAATCCTTTTGTAGTGGAAGGAAAGGAGTTTTTCATCACAACCAGTATTGGGATATCTATATATCCGGATGATAGCACAAACCAGGATGATTTGATCAAGCAGGCCGATTCCGCCATGTATCATGCCAAGCATTCGGGACGCAATAAATTCGGCTTTTACTCCATCGAACTGATAACCGATGCCCGGGAACGATTGACTCTGGAGGGAGAATTGAGACGAAGCTTTATTCAGGAAGAACTGGACCTCTATTTTCAACCCCAGGTAGATCTTAAAAATGGAAGTATCATAGGATCGGAAGCCCTTCTCCGCTGGGAGCATCCCGAACGTGGATTTATCTCTCCCGATGTTTTTATCAAGATTGCTGAAGACAGTAGCTTGATTCTGGAAATCGGAGAATGGGTGATTATCGAGGGATGCAAAGTAGCCAGCATCTGGAATAGATACGATAGGACAGATCATAGAGTAGCAATCAATCTATCGTCAAGACAGTTCCAATCGGGAGACATTACAAGTGTGATTCAAAATGCTCTGCATGTGACAGGATGCAAACCGGAATGGATTGAACTGGAGATTACCGAGAGCCTGTTGCTGGAAGATAATAAAAAAACCCTGAAGGCTTTGCGAACAATTCGCGAAATGGGGATATCCATCGCCATTGATGATTTTGGCACGGGTTATTCAGCCCTTGGATATCTCTCCCGTTTCCCTGTAGATACGCTTAAAATCGATCGTTCCTTTGTAGGTCATATCCCGGGAAAAGGAAAGCAGGCAGAGATTGTTCGGGCCATTATATCTATCGGTCACTCTCTAAATATGAGGGTGATTGCAGAGGGTGTAGAAACATCCTTTCAATCTAATTTTCTAAAAGAACAGGGATGCCATATTGCGCAGGGATATTTTTATGGTAAACCGGTCCCGGGTCCTGCAATCGAGGCTTTGCTCCTGGGAGAAGTGCGCTGAAGAAAAGGCCTGCATCCGGTTCAAGATACATTTGCCTGTATG
>JBNKQE010000172.1:0-9884 GCA_050295715.1 Leptospirales bacterium | reverse complement strand
GCCTCCTCTTCAGTATCATATATATTAAACATATCCATAAGTTCCACAACTTCAAAAACCTTTTTCACAGGTGCAGACAAATTACATAATTTTAGTTTTCGATCAGAGTCTTTCAGAGCTCTCATCAGTGATACGAAAACCCTGAGGCCGGAGGAGGACATATATTCAACATCTTTAAGATTCAAAATTATATCTTTATTTGTCTCTTTTTCGATTATTATATTAAGTTCATTTTCGATTTCAGAAGCAAGATGTACATCAAGTCTGCCATTTAAGTTAATGATTAAACTTCTATCAGCTTCATTGATTTTAAGGTTCATATATTCACTCACTTAAACCGGATAAGAATAAGACAATTACATATTCTTAAAATCAGTCGAGACTTTTTTCCGCTGTAAAATAATTACGGTTGTTTTTTCGTTCGTATTCACATTTATCCATAAGTGCACGTATCAGATAGACCCCAAATCCGCCTTTTCTTTTACCGGAAAGATTCTTTTGAACATCCGGATGCTGCACTTCATCAATATTAAAAAATTTACCATTATCAATAAACTGAATTATAAAATGACTGCCATATTTTATATTTATATCACATTCAAATGATGGATTTTCAATGTCAATTCCTTCATATGCGTGCATGGTTATATTGGTAGCCGCTTCATCAGCTGCCAGAAGAATATCATCTCTTAATTGTCCATCGATTCCATGATTTATACATAATCGGGTTATATAATCCCTCAATATGGGTATGCTTTCAACAATGGCCGGAAGAGTAAGATGATAGACACCGGTCTTATGTTCCACAGTGTGAAATCGTGAAATCATCATTGTAAAATCATCATACTGGGGTTTTTCCCCGGAAAATTTCAGCACACTGTCATACACAGCATCTATTATTTCTCCGGGTGTATTGTTTATATTTTCTTTAATAATACTGACAAATGTATCAAGTCCATACTCTTCGTTATTTTGGTTTACAGCCTCAACAACACCGTCAGTATACAGGACCAATAAATCTCCCTTCTGAACTCGAACCTCCCCGCCAATAAAACGTTGTTTGTGATTCGGAATAACACCAAGCGGAGCGCCTTTTCCTGAAAGAAGATCGTAACTTCCGTCACTATGAACGAGAAGCATCTCATTATGTCCGGCAGATGCATAACGCAGCAGAGACTGCCCGGGTTCATATCGGGCAAGGAATACAGTAACAAACATACCGGAGTGAGACTCTTCATAAAGAAGCTCATTTGCCAGTGAAAGAATACGCGTCGGTTCTGTCTCCGATCGTATTATAGTCCTCAAAATAGAACTGGAAAGAGCCATGAAAAGAGCAGCCGGAAGTGATTTCCCGGAGACATCTGCCACAAGCATTGATGCATCCCCGCTTTCAGACTGTAAATAGAAATCGTAAAAATCTCCACCAATAGTCCTTGCCATTACAGATCTGGCTCCCATATCCATGTAGGTGTGATCCGGAATATGACCTGGTAATATATTTTGTTGAATTCGGGATGTAATTTCAACTTCCTTTTCAAATGCCTGTCTGGCGAGAATCTCCTCATTTAATTTGAAATTTTCGTAACCACGAACCATCTGCGATACAATTGTATTTAACAGTCGAAAGTCTTCTTCAAGAAATGAACCGGATTCCGGTTCCGATACACAGAGAACTCCATAAGGTAATGATTTTCTGGAAGAAGAAATCGGCAGTATTATACTGGACCCGGTTTTATAACGATCCGGCGATGAAAACTTTTTTAGTTCATCAGAATCATGGATATTATTTGTATATAGAAAAGTATTTGTTAGAAATACGTGATGTGATAATTTACTTTGCTGCAGTTCCTTTATGCTTTCGTTAATTGCTTCCTCGTCATAAATTCCTTCACGAGCAACAACTTCAAGCGTCTCAAGTTTTGGATTATACATCAATATGCTCGCACGACCGACCTTGAGGTCTTCAATAATAATTCTAAGCACACGGGTAAATAACTCATCGATTGATTTAACCTCGACAAGTGTGGCCGCGACAGCATGAAGACTTGTAACTTCACTTAATTTTTTTTCTAATTGTTTGTTTTTCTCCTGAATATCATCAAGCAGCATGCGCCGTTGCATGGCAATAGCCACAGAGTCTGAGAAACTTTTAAAAATGTCCATGTCGTGTTCAGTAAACGACGGACGATCTATCGTATTGAGAACCTCAACAACACCAATTGCCTCTCCGTCAACCAGAAGGGGAGCTGCAAGAAGATTTCGTGTTTGGTGTTGCGATATTTTATCAACAGTCCCGTAGAAATGAGGATCATTCTGTGTGTCATTCACCATGATGATCTTCTTTTCCTGAGCTGATTTTCCAACAATACCTTTGCCGGGCGGGATTCGAATACCTGTTAATTCACCTTCTTTATGGCCGGATACCAGATCGAAGTAAAGTTCGCCGGTTTCTTCATCGATAAGAAATACGGATGCTGATTCAGCGCGAATAACTTTACGAGCACTGTAAAGCACCGACTGAATCATTTCATTTAGCTCACGTGATGAGTTAATGAGATTTGATACTTCTAAAACTGATTTTAACTGATTATCCGACTCTTTTATTTTTTGATGAAGGTGCGAATTTTCAAGAAGAAGCATTAATCCACTTCTGAAATTGAAATAGAGTTCAGTCCTGGTTTGGTGGTTCCATCCATTTTTTAAAAGAATCCCAAAGGCAACGGCAAGCGACTCAATTAATCCTGAATCGGAGTCAAAGAATTTTTCAAAATATATCGGATTTCTTAAATAGATTGCACCAATATCACCTTCAGGAGTTGCCAGATATGTGCAGAGTGTTGGTAATCCAACCGTTAATGTTTGTGTTTCGCCATTTACATTATGTATTTTAAGCGTATCACCTTTTCGAAGATTTATACTTGTCCGGTTGTCCAGGCAATACTGGCTGATTATTCTCGACTCATTTGCGACTTCATCTTCGTAAAATGAAGTGAGCATACAATCATTGTTAAAATAGAAAAGGTTCGCCGTACGGCATTTTGTCATAACTCTTGTTTCATCAAGAGTCATCTCCAGAAAGTAGTCCAGCTCGCGGGTTCTCTGGAGTAAATGTTTACCATTCGTGGGAGATGTCAATACAGGAATGGAATCATGTTCTGTGAGTGATTCAGACATTAAACTTAAAATACTTACAGCTCTTTTTATTGAGACTGAGTATCCACTCCTTTTAGAACTTCGGTTAGTTTATTCGTGTCATACAGGTCCAGTGGCCTGGTTGAAGCATAGTTAAGCGCTCCCGGTGTAAACTCTCCGGTAGTCATTATAATACCGCGGCCAGCGTTATTTTCTTTCATTTTAACTTGAAAATCACGAATTTGATTTTCGTTTACAGCATTTACCTCTCGCTGTATCCAGAACATTGTGTATTTATTTCGTGCACCAATTTGTAGTTTATCTTCATCTGCAGCAAGTATATGAATTCTCGAATCATTTACAATGTTTACCTGTGCTATCTGAAAGTTCATGCTTTCAACAAGTTTGCGACAAATTCCTTCAAACTGCGTCGTGCCTGCAGTCATCACATCTTTGATTGAATCATCTGTTTTGAATTCTGAATATTGTCTGATTTTTTCTTTAACATCTCTGTAACCGGGTTTCATTCTCTCAACTGCTTCCCAGTTTTCTATAGCTCTATGAATATCTCTATTTTTTTCACTTGCAAGTGCGATAAGATAACGGATTTGAATCGATGTGTCACTTCCGGTCTGCGCGTATTTCAGTGCTCTATCAAGTTCTGTAATTGCCGCTGAATACCCTTCCTGATCAATTAGAACCATTCCTTTCGCAAGCAGCACTCTATCACGAATGGATTCTTCTCGTTCGGCCTTTTCAAGTTCTTTTAATGCCCAATCAAGGTCCCCGGTAAAACGAAGAGCAAGGCCAAAGTAGTAACGGGCTGTTTTGAATTCTGATTTTAATTGAACTGCCCTGGCAAGTGTTGCCCTGGCATCCTGATAGGAGCCGAGATGGAATTGTGCCTGTCCAAGAAGAGTTTGTGTATCGCCATGATTGGAATTCAGTTGGGCAGATTTATTCAGGAATTTGAGAGATTTTTGATATATACCTGCACTGTAATAAAGCTTTCCGACTTGATAGAAGTTTTGATATACTTCCGGTTGCAGAGTTGTTAGAATCAAATATTCATTTTTAGCATCATTTTTATTGCCAATTTGAATCAGTGATTCAGCCAGAGCTTTTCGGATTTTAATTTCAGGTGCTTCAGGACTGTATTTACCAATTTTTATGCACTGTCGAAACTCCATAACCGCTGCCGGATGGTTACCTTCTTTTTGGTGACATATGGATAGCAGATAGCGCGCATGCATATCTCGATCGTCTTTTTCCAGCAATTTATCCAGCAACTGTGCTGCTTCACGAATACGCCCCTGTTCTATGAGCTTCTTGATTTCCTCGGCCTTGCGAGGTCCCATAAGCCCCATAAGAGCATAAATTCCTCCAATTGAAAGAAAAGTTACAAATATTATAATTACTATGTAGGTTACGATATCCACAGGATAGACTCCCTGGTTTCGAATTGAAATCTTAATAGTCATGTTTAGACTATTAGACCACAAAAAGAAACTAAAATCCGTAATTGATTATAACATATACTGAAACAGAACAGTCATGATATTACAGAATATATACCTGATAGTCAAGCTGCTCTGCGGTTGAATAATCATCTTCAATTGCAATGAACAAACCAGACTGTGCAATCATTCGAATCATCCGTTTAACACAACTCCGGCTCTTAATAAGCAGTAATTCTGTTGCCGGAGTAAATCAAATCATAAGATGATTTTAAATCCGAATGACAGGTATATATCCTTTGGTACAGATTCTTCCTATATATATTTTCGGCACGCGCTATGGTTAGAATGATTCCAGAATCCCATATTCGACCCTGGTCCATTAAAAAATAGAGTGAAACCGGGTTCTTTTTTGCCTCTATTCTAGTTTTATTTGACATAGAATCCGAAGGTCCATTTTTTGTCTGATATCGGTCGCTGACCGGTTGATCGTTGGGGGCGTAGCTCAGTTGGGAGAGCGTTTGAATGGCATTCAAAAGGTCAGGGGTTCGATCCCCCTCGTCTCCAATCCAATCCTCCGCAAAGGATGATTGCATATGACCCGACACGGACAATTACAGGTGCCTGCAGGCCGTCCGGATGAATTTCGGGGACAGGTCATGCTGTTTATGCATGACTGGTTTACCGATCCGGAAGAGTCCTGGCGTGAACAAATTCCTTTTTTTTCCCGAGATTTTACGTGTAAGACTTTTACACTCCTGGGTCATAAAGATTATGCCGCATATTTGCTGAAGCAAGACTCTGTAGTGGAGGCGAATGTTCAGCGCCTTGTCGATTTTATAAAACTGTGTAAAGAGCCAGTCCGTATTGTTGCACATGGTATATCGGGAATCATAGCACTGGAAGCTTCTTTACTTATTCCGGAAAGTATAAAATCAATTGCTTTAATCAATACACGTTTTTCATATCAAAATGACCGCTGGTTTCGTCTGGCCGGAAAATTACCATTATTGTTTGTTCCGTTGACCATTTACTTGAGGGATCCTCTGGGAGCCCATGTATCTTTTCGAGGCCGTATTCGAAATCGCCTTGGATTACTGGGATCTAACTGGGCTGGACTGTATATGAAAGATCTATCCATTATTGATATTATTCCGGATATTCCACTCATCCAGCCACCGGTCGTTATTATTGCAGGTGAAAAAGATCCATTGCTGGATATGGAAGAATCATCCCGTGTTAATGACCTGTTAAGTGAAAGTCACTTGATTCATTACAGCGAATTAGGTCACAGTCCTCATGAGGAGGCGCCGACGCTTATTAATCAGTCATTGCTTGAATTTTTTAAGAAGAGAAGTGGACTCATCAATCAAATTCGTGGTTTTCTGAAAAAGTTCATCTGGAAAAAGTCGTAACAATTAATTTATATTAAGGTATATAATAATCTGTCATTCACTGAAAAGAATGATAACCGGTAAGTAAAGGTATACTATGGCTGTTAGAAGAATATTAAGATTGGGTGATCCTGTTTTACGAGAGGTATCGACCGAAGTTCCTGAAAATGAGCTCGCCTCCAAAGAGCTTAAGAAGTTAATACGGGATATGTATGATACTATGGATAACAATGATGGAGCCGGCCTTGCTGCTCCACAGATTGGAGTACAGAAGAGAATATTTGTTGTCAGTATTGATCAAGGAAGCGATCAACCAGGTATTCGTAAGGTATACATAAATCCCGTGCTGAAACATCTAACAGATGTGAAAGACTCAAACTGGGAAGGTTGTCTTTCTATACCGGGAATGCGTGGCCTTGTCGAGCGGCCGCGAAAGATTCAAATATCCTATTTTGATGAGAAACAGGAGAAGCGCGAAGATATCGTAGAGGGATTCGAAGCAATCGTATTACAGCATGAATTTGATCACCTGGACGGGATTCTTTATGTGGACCGGCTTAAAGATACGAGACTCTTTGGATATAATGAAGAGTTGAACGGTTCTGACAGGTAGCTTGCAGAGGGTCAGGTTATTCGGTATTTCAGTAGATAATATTGCATTCAGAATCGTTACCTGTCGGTGTTCGTTGATTTGAGAATTATACTACATGAAGCTCAGGTTACGCTTTATATTGTCTGCCAGGGCTTTTACAGTCGCACGGTTTTTTAGTTCATTGAATCGCTTTCTTGCAAGATTTCTTTTTTCCTCTTCGGAGAGTTTTGACTCCTCTTTTTTCCCGAGGAATTCTACAAAATGAAACCCCATTTCTGTTTGAACTATAAAAGTATCTCCAGGTTTTGAGTCCTCTGTAATAACCTTTGATATTTCCGGATATAGCTTTTCTCTTCTTGACCAGCCCAGATCTCCGCCGTTCATTGCGCTTGGACATTCACTGTATTTTAAGGCCTTATTCTCAAAACTCAGACTTGATTGTTCAACCTCTAATATTCTCTCCTTTGCCAGTTTAACTTCTTCATCATCATTGGGATTTTCAATGGTTATAAGAATATGCCGAAGATGTAAGGTTTCAGGAATGTTCATATCAGCAAACCTGTCTTCATAAAATTGTTCGAGTTCATCCTCGTTGACGTCATGTTCGTCTTCCAGCCATCGGTTTACGACATCATCCTTTTCCAGGAATACTCGAAATTGATCTTTGCTTATGGACATAACCGATAGTATTGAATCAAGCGAACCATTTTCTTCCAGCAGCCGGAGTCGTTCAAGTATAGCTTCTTCTTCAGGATAATATTTTTCATCAATTGCGCGATTGTATATTGTATCCACAATTAAATATTGTAATACCGCCTGCTCTTGATTATCATCTTCCAGTAAATAAAGCTGGTAGGCGATATCCTCATCAGTTATCTGTCGGTCATTATAAATAGCTACTGGTGTACTCATTCAGTTATTCTCTGGAAACAATTACTTTTGGTATATATACCTTTGAGTCAATACCAGATCAAAATTTCCAGTTAAATCCGGTAAAGCAAGAGAATATTTACCGGTGCAGGTCGATTTAGATAGAATACTGTAACTGAAGCTACTACGAAATACGTACATTATATTGTTCAAATCCCAAAGAATTATACCCTGCAGCAAAAATAGCGTTAAAAAATAAATTTATACAGGATATTTGATAGCTGCTGCTATAGGAAATAGTCTTATAGAAAACGAGACTCAGTATCAATATCGAATAGATACTCTACTATAGTTTATTATAAAATATGCGGAGTACGACAATGAATACAAGTTGCACAAATTTATCAGCTGTTTCCAGTCTCTGTCACTTTCTCAGTAACGAGAATACATTAAACCTGAATTCTGTACTGAATTTGCTGGAGCGTCAAATAGAAGCTTCTGATGTATCCGTATATTTCGAATGTTCACGCTTGAATTGCGGTTCCGAAAATATAAATCGATTTTTTAAATATCTAAGTTATTTTCTGGATTCGCCTGGAATACAGAATAAGATTAACGATGAAAAATTTCCTGTCTATGTTCTGGAAAGATTCATATTCTATTTATACAGGGAGTGCGCCCTTGAGAACAACTGTTCTCCCAATATGATTGAAGAGAGACTGAGTTTTCTATCGCAGGATACAATACTAAAATTGATAACCGACACTGAAATACTAAAAAATGATTATGAGTTTTTTCTTCATGTGTTTTCGCTGATTGAAAACAAATATATTGATCGCCTGCTTGGTGTCCGTTCTGATTTTCGATATTCAATGACTGAAATATTCTTAAATTATCCCGAAGTATATATTCAGCATATTTTATCCAGAAATCCAATAATATACAGATATGTTGTTCTTTTTCTTGAACTTGATGATCGTACGGATGAACTTGCTGCTTTTACAGGAAATTACGAAAGAGTCGGTGATGAAACAGAAGCACTGCATACTCTTGAATTGATACTCAGGAAATTGAATATTGATGTAACCGGTGATAATTCCCGCGATAAAGGCAGAAGGATTTCCGTTATTACTTCATTGATACTTGGTACCCCGGATCCAATTGTAACCCTTGATCAACTGGAGCGAGAGGGCATGTTCAGTAATGAAGTTGAAAAGAATATGATTCACCAGTTAGTAATTGACAAAAGCGTAAGAAATAGTCTTGGTTTTGTTCAAAAGGAGATTAATAGAGACGAACTGTTAAGCTGGGCCAGTATGGATATCAGCGGTAATCATTGAAAATTGTAATACAAGTAAATACCACATAATCGATTTTAATCCAGGAAACAGCCACACTGCCTTCCGTACGACTATAAATTTTCCAGGAAATTGTAGACTTTTATAGCCAATTATAAATTATCTGTTATATTCGAATAGAGTATAATTAATATTAAACTCTATTCTGTAATCTACTATTCCACTCCCCTGGAGAAGCCAAATTGTTCGGATTTAATCGTAAAAAAATCTCAAAAGATCAGTATCGAAGGATTGCAGTTCGGGAATATAATCGAGCTAGAAAAAGATTTTCCAGGCATTTAAAGAATCAACGAGAGAGATTTCAAACTGAACTGAATAGCCTTGAAAAAGAAAAAAACAGGCAGCTTGAAGAAGAACGTATCCGAGTGGAAAACAGACTTAAGGATCTTGATGTTGAGAAGAATCGCTGGCTGGAACGAAATGATATGCTGCGAAAACGAATCCAGGCTGCAGATGAAGAAATTACGAATCTTAAAGAAGCTCGCGCCCAAATGGAAGCTGCTTTCAGTCTTGTAACCCGGGCTATCAGTCTCGCAAATTCAGCAACTGATGAAATCGGAAAGTCTGACAGACGTCTCACTTTATTAAAAAAAATCAGTGAGAGTGATTAAAAAATCCCCCGACCCTGCATAATCCAAATAATTAGTATAGTTTTTAATTCTTATCTATTTATTACTCAGTCTGCCGATAAATCATATATAAAAATTCGTCTCTTTTTGCACAATTCCGTTATAAGAGTCTCAGTAATAACCCCATTCGCTACCCGGATGTGTGGTAATTATGATGTTTTTTTACTCAGTTTCCAGCGGAGATCTGGCCTTATGTGTCTGGAGAAAATCGTATGAATGAAAGAAATAGATATAAAAAGCGATTTCTATTACACTTTTACCTGAGCTTTTTGCTGCCACCACCGGCGTGGTTTGTCCTGAACTGGATGTCCGGAGCTTTCAGTGCAAAGATGGTGGCGGACATACTGTTATTTCCAACTCTCTATATATACGTTGCATTTTTTATAATTATTTCAAGAAAAATAATTAACAAAAGACTCAATAGACTTGAGTCATTTATGGATAAACCTGAT
>JBNKQE010000171.1:0-9977 GCA_050295715.1 Leptospirales bacterium | reverse complement strand
ATCGAAAGCATCGATGGGCAGGTCGATCTTGTAAAATTTATTTCCAGCTACTCACCTGTCGTTGCTTAGACGCTTACCATGGATTTGAAGTCGGTGTGGCCATCGAAATCCTTTTCTTTTAATTGATTATAGAAGAAACTCTTACGAATAGTGTTCCACAATTTTCTCCACGAAGAATATTCATTTTCTCCCTTAAAGTAACTCTGAAAGTCCCTTAGAAACAGCCGAAGTTTAAAGGAGAGATGGGTGTTTTCTCCTTTAAACATTGCGTAAAACTCCCTTAAAGTTCAGATTTTCTAAGGGACTTTTTACTTGTTGTTCCACGAAGAAATATTTATGATTAGCTCAAAAAAATTTCGAAAATTTCGGGAAATCAGCAAATTTTCTACGCGGTATAAAGTAAAGAGCAAAAGGAAAAAGCAAGGAGCATATCAATGTAACATGCTTTGAATGATGTGTAAATTTAACACTCAGGATATTTCGCCTGTTATGGCGAATCAGTATCGTTGCTCTATCAATAATAGGAGTAATTTTATGTCCATAAAATTCACAATTAAAAAGAATCATCTGAATACACAGACTGATTCTCCTTATATACCCCGAACGGTTGTCAATACAACTGTTTCAAGAGAAAAGACTATGGAGCTTATGGCTTACAGGTCCACCGTCACTCCAGGCGATATTAATGCTGTAATGGAGACCCTGGAGTATATTGTGACCGAACAGCTGGCCGGAGGGAATGCAGTTGACCTGGGCTTTATACGCCTGCGTCCCTCTATCAAAGGGAGCTTTTCTAGCACTGGCGATGCCTATCGCTCAAGCAAGCAGAGTATCGATATAAAACTGAAGGCCGGAAGAGATTTTAAGCTGGCTGTCGAGAGGAAGGCAAAAGTGGAGATGGTCGATCTCAAAACTGTGGCGGCACGTATTGGAGGATTCAATAATTTTAACGATCCCGATAGAAAAAATGCTGCGCGTCCGGGTGATTTTTGTAGCGTTAATGGGCGTTGTCTAACATTTGATTCGGAAAATGAGATTCACGGTATCTACCTGGAGAATACGGAGAGTGGAGAAGAGGTTCGTATAAAGGGTTACGGACGCAAGTCCGACAGGGTTATAGATTTTACTCTTCCGGAAAACATTAAAAATGGATCATACAGGTTGTTCTTAAAAACCGGGGTATTATCCAACGATCTGGTTACTGTAGTATATCCGGTAACTATTTTTATCGGTGAGCCCGAACCTGCCATGGAAAATGAGGCTGCCTGATTTAATTAAAACTAAAAATAATATAATTTACATCTGCCCCGGATTTCTCCGGGGCTTTTTTACAGCTTACCTTTCTCAGGCTGTCGAAAACTGTCGGCATCGAGAAATATACCGGCAATATTTTTTGCCAGTAACGAATAAGGAAGAATTACATAATTTGCGCCGGCTACCTTCAGTGGATGAATCAAATCCTTTAGATCGGCTGTGGCTATAATAAAGGCATCTGGATTAAGTCGCCTGCAGTTGCGTACAAGCTCGGTATTGGATATGCCCCGCAACAAAAGGTCGGGGATGGTTGATATAACATATTTCGCATTTTCGATGCCGGCATGTATAAGAGCATCCTCGTGACTTATATCACCGTAAATACAGTGTATTTCCTGCCGCTTCAGTTCTTTTATAACCTCTTGATTGTAATCAACTACAACAATGCGCCTGAGTGTTTCGGGCTGGTGCTTTTTCAAATGCTCCACGAGAGCCCTTGCACCGCGATGATATCCCAGAATATAAATATCTTTTCCCTGTATCTCATGTTTCTCTTCTTCCGAAAGAACGGGAATACCGGTATCAACAGAAGATTTTCGTGAAATAAAACTGTATATCTGGTTGTTATAGCGGATCAGGTAAGATGATAGAATGGCAGTCAGGGCCATAGAGTAGACCATCAATGACATAAACTCTTTTCCCACGTGTCCCAGCGATATACCTATTGTTGCGATAACCAGCGAAAATTCACTTATTTGCGAGAGATTCAGCGAAGCAATAAATGCATTTCGTTTGCTTGATCCTGATACGCGAAGCAAAGGATACAATATGACGTATCTTGAGACAAGTGTTACAAGTATGACGGCGGGAAGCAGGTAAATGAGTTCGGGGGTGGGCATTGTAATTTTCATTCCCAGTGAGATAAAAAACAGGGTTAGAAAGAAATCCCTGAGAGGTTGAATCCGCACCGTCACGTGCATGGAATAGGGAAAACTGGCTATGCTAATACCGGCGATAAGCGCTCCCATTTCCATGGAAAGACCAATAGAGTGTGCCGTTCCTGCCGCCAGGGCGCTCCATCCCAGAGCAACCGCAACAACCATTTCCGGCGAACGTGTTATGGATCGAAAAACACTCCACAGAACGTATTTACTGAATAACAGACCTCCTGCTACCAGGGCGGCGGCCTTTAAAAGTGCTGCGATAACGGGAATCAAGTCGGGACTGTCAAACCTGGGTTGCAGCACAATAACCAGTATAGCCCATATATCCTGGAAGATCAAAATACCCAGCGATAGTCTTCCGGCAATAGAATCGAGCTCATACTTATCGTGGAGTGTTTTGATAACAATGGCCGTGCTGCTCAGCGAAATACCGATTGCCGCATAGAGCATCTCCATGTTATGGAAGTCCAGGAATCCCTGTAATAGATAGAATACACCCATGGCGCCGAGAAGTGTAAACAGGAACTGCCCGATACCGGGTAGTATTAAACGTTTCAGAACAGACAGGATTTTTTCCGGGTTCATTTCCAGTCCGATTACAAACAAAAGGAGAATGAGTCCCATCTCCGATATAATCTCTATGCTCTCATGATCCGATACAAGGTGAGGCCCAATTTCGGGTCCAATAATGACACCTGCCAGGAAGTAGGCCAGGATAATGGGCTGTTTTAGCCTGTAGGCGATATAACCGGCGGCAGTTGCTACAATAATTGCTATACCAATGTCTGAAATTAAATGGTGCATAAACTATGATTAATATAGACGGATTACGCGCAGTCCAGTCAACATGAATGATCCGTTTATAGAACAGGGCAGGTAATTATAGCCCTATTCGATGCATTATTCCGGTTTACCTGCAATATCAATCTCATCTCTGAACCTGTAAAAGTCATCCAGGTTATTTTTTATAATTGAATAAACTAATTCAGGATCTATTTCATCATATTGATGGACTATCAAGTTTCTAAATTTAACAATTGAACGATATGGCTCCGAGGACTTTATAATGCCCAGAGTATGCAGCTTATCCATCGCTTCCGAAGCACTTGCCACGGGTCCTGCATTTTCCAGTGCAATAATTCTTTCTGCAATATCAATTAGGATCTCAGCACTAATTTGTAAAACTCGCTCACTCATTCTTCGCAGTAACCAGCTCTCCTTAAACTCTTTGAGCTGAATATCATTTGTATGAAGACGTAACTCCTGAATATGATTATCAAGGATAGCCAGTTTACGCTGGATAATACCGTTGTATTTCATGATCTAGCCTCTAACCTGTATTTCCATTGTCTTTCATAATCAAATATTTGTGACTCATATTCACGACATGTTAAAGAATAAAACGTAAGCCAGATATCCGAATTCATTGTAAAAAGAAGTCGGCCCTTTAATGCTTCAAAGCGATAGACTGGATCAGCATTGTTTAAAATGCCGGCATCGCACCTGACCGGGCCTACTTCATTATAAACGATTTCCTGAATCTTCTCAATGATATCCAGTGTAACGTTCTTGTTAAGATAAAATGCGAGATCCAGATCGCTGTGAGGATATATGATACAACTTTTTGCCGCTGATCCCAGTATATACGCAAAGACTAATTCAGGGATTTTACATTTCAGTTTATCAGCCAGCTCATTGGGATTAAACTGTATTGGTTTGTCATTTGTATCAATATAATGCTTTGATATTCCCATGCTGTAATATAGATTGATTTTATATATAATTCGTCCACTTATTTTTATAAGCAGAGTATTCTAGTAGATTTATGCATCATGAAATTACCCGTGTAAAAGTAACGTTTTTTTTTGTATTGGATTTTCATGAAAAATGTTAATCGTCTATTTATTTAGAAGAGAAAAGTAAGAATCTGTTTTAGACATTAGTATTAATTCCCAATTGTTCCATAAGTCAGGGATGGTTATTGAACTGCGTAAAACGTCGGAGTAAGTATTATGATACGAAAATCATTACTATTTTTTATAATTAGTATTATTTCAATGAATCCGATATTCGGTGAGAGTTTAAAGCAGACCGCGGTATGGTTGAAAACTCTTGATATTTACTATAATACCGGTGACTTAGAGACACTCAAGTGGCTTGATTTGAGCGGAAAGGAGTTTGATAACCGGGATCTCATTTTTCTGGATTCTCTCCCGGAACTGCTTAAGCTGGATTTATCTGGCTCCTCTCTAAACGACGAAGGGATGTCATATCTTAAAAACCTGGATCATCTGGAAATCCTTATTATTACCGACACTCAAATATCAGACAGGGGGGCTGAAAGTATTTTCGATATGGAGGGCCTTAAAGAGGTTACTCTACCCTCGCAAATTTCAGAGAGGATGCAGGATAACATAAAGAGCGGAAAACCTGGCATTAATATAATTAAGAGTGAATCGCTAACAGATGAGGAGTTTATCGCATATGGGTTACTGATATTTATTGCAATTCTTTCATTTGCAATCCCATACAAATTTGCAACCTATCTGAAAAGAGGGAACAGGGTTCTTTTCTCTGTGAGTATACTGTTCTTTTTAGCCGGAATGATTATGCTTGTTGATAGTATCTCGTTTTATATGCGAGCCGAAAGGACCCAGGGCCGAGTGGTGGAACTTGTTTTGAAGTTCCACAGCTCAGGCGATAGCGGTGATAGCGCTGTCTACCATCCCCGTGTGCAGTTCTCCACTCCCGGAGGAGAGCAGATCGAGTTTCTTTCCGATATGGGCTCCAATCCCCCCGCTTATGAAGTGGATGAACCTGTTGCGGTTATTTTTGACCCGTATATCCCGTCTCGTGCAGAGATTTCCAATCCCTTTGGAATTTTTACAGTCTTCAGTTATTCACTGACTTTTTTTATTTTTGCCGGTATCATGGGATTTTCCAGCGGAGGATTAAAACCAGTGCAACATAAAGTGTATTCATTAATTCATCCGGATCCATATGAGAGAATTCGCAGAAAATTAAAAAAGAGGGGGCTCAAACATACTCTGGATGAGATCAAGAATCTGGACAGATTATGGTTGAGCGGCGATAAGATTATTAACAGTGATCTTGCCGACATATCTCACATGAAAAAATTGAAAGGTCTGGATCTATCAGACTCTTTCATCAGCGATAAGGGTATCTCTTCTCTTGCTTCTCTCGCTTCACTGCAGGAGCTTGATTTAAGCAGAACGCAAATAAGCGATAAGGCTCTTCGTTACATTTCACAGATGCGAAGTATTAAAGAACTGGATTTGAGCAGTACAGGGATTACAGATGAAGGTATGGAACTTCTCATGGATATGGATAATCTTGAAACTCTTACGATTTATGATACAAAAGTAACCAGAGAAGGAGTTGATAAATTGAAGTCCTATCTTAACAAGGATTGTGATATCGAGTATTAAGATAACAACGCGAAACGAGGAGTCTGTAGTGAAACGACTATACAGGGTCTCAGATGATCTTGTGTTGCAATGTTCTGTGAATAAAATAATGGCGGCCTTGTTTTCAATTCCAGTCTGGTTCCGCAGGTTATGGAGGCATTTTGAGAAATGTTCCGGATAAATAATTTTGAATTACAGGCAGCCCTGGAATAGTGCGCTAATCCTTCCGAAGCATAAGGGCCATCATATCTCCCTGGTTCAATAATTTCACAGTCGGATCGGCGATTGCCTTAGCCCAAAGATAACCGGAAGATGCATTTTTTTTAGCCGTAAGTCCCGATCCGTAAGAGATTGATTTTTCGATGGTGAATCCAGCTTTTCTGGCTGCTTTTTTAATTCCTGACATGCTGAAAAAATAGAGATGTTCGGGAACATTCATGTACCGCCACTCTTTGCCCCTTAATTTTGCAAGTAAACCATAGCGGCATGTAGAGAGTATCATTCGCCCATTCTTCTTGAGAAGTTCATTTGCCCTGTATAAAACTTTCATAGGACTGTGCATATGCTCTATCGAGGCCCAGAAGGTGAGCATATCAAATGATCCAATTTTCAATTCATCGCATGTTAAAAAATCAGCAGTAAGAATATCAAGTCCCAGTGTCTCTCGTGCGTATCTGGAAATATCATTTGAGACTTCCACTCCATAAGATTTCCAGCCGCGATTTTTCATATAATCAACAAAATACCCGGCTGCACATCCGGCATCCAGAGCAACAGGAGTTTGATTGTTTTTATATAATCTCTTTTCGAAATTGAAAAACCCAAGATCACGTAAATTTAATTCATATACTCTTTCCAGAGCCTGCCTGGTTTGAAGTGAATAATAGTTGTCATATCCTCTGTCAGTTCTTTGTATAAAATATGAGTTATCATAATAAGGTTCAACCGATGCGAGGTCAGGCTGCGGATTTACCTGAACAAGTCCACAATGCAAACATCTTACAACCGTAAATGTCTCGTTTCTGCTGGACTCTTTTTCAAATAAGACTTTGAATTTGTTGTTACCGCATACATCACATGTAATATCGAAAACTGACATAACTTTTACCTGTATTAATAAAATTACTTCTCCATCGCTCTACTGTTTCCTGAGAAGCTGAAACTAAATCCTGTTATATAATGTGAAAAACTCTACTTAATCATCGTCGGTAAATAAAGATCTGACTGGACAATAATTGGGCAAAACAAACATTTATGTAGATAACAGACTATGGACAGACGTAATTTTTTTTCAAATGGGATCAAGGGAATTGTCGGAGAGGCCCTGCGTACTCCACTGGGGAACCTGTTGGACCGGCAACTGCACAGTCTATCCAATCTTCTTGCTCCTGAATGGTTGGATAACAGAATTCTTGATAATAGTGGTGAAAATACCTCTCGCGAAAATCTGGATCCTGAAGCACCTCTAAAAGGGAAAAAAATATTTCCACGGCCTCCAGGAGCATTACAATCAGCTGCAAAATTTAATAAGGCCTGCACTCGCTGCAATGACTGCATCATTGCCTGTCCCCACAGCATTCTTTTCAATTTAAGTCCAATATCTGGTCCGGTCTTTGACCCGGAAATATTTCCCTGCCACCTCTGTGAAGATTGGCCGTGTATTGAGGCTTGTGAAACAGGTGCGCTGCAACCACTGGGATCCGATACGTATCCGAAATTTGGTGAAGCGGTTCTAATTGAAGATAATTGTCTGAATACACCTGAAAATAGAATCAATCGCGGTGCTGCAAAAAAACGAGAATCATATTGCAAAAGCTGCGTAACATCCTGTCCTGTGGAAGCGGTAGTTCTGAATAAAGAAAAACTTCCGGCATTTGAGGAATACTGTACAGGATGCGGACTCTGTGTCAGGGCCTGTCCTGTTGATCCACGTGCTATAAAAATTATAGTTTGATTATAAAATTATACATTATTTCATACTGACTTAACGTTTTGAGCTCGTAATAACTAAAAACTTTCTGGTTAATCTGCTATTAGAGTCGTTTACTTTTGGCTAAATTTCTTTTTTAAGTATACAAAAGTACACTATATGAATTAGTATGAACGTAAATTTATATCCTCTATATCGGTAACGCAGATTATAAGTATTCTGTGGTGGATAACCCTGAATTTGTAACTCTGATTAACCATTGAAGATAATTGCATATGAATAGTTCTTTTTCAGAAGACGATGAAAACCTGCCCTTTATAGTTAAACGGAACGATTATTCTCCATTTGTATTATTAAAATCTTTATGGATATGGTTTATAGGCGTAATAGCAACACTTGTCTGGGGTACAGGTGCACACATTGCAATGTTATTTCGCAATCCAAACATTGTGCATCTTGTAGCGGTTCACTGGGGAAAGGTTCTTATAAAACTTGCAATGACAAATGTAGTAACGTCCGGTCAGGAGAAGTTGCATCGTGATGGACCTGTTATTTTATTATGCAACCATCAGAGCCTTTTTGACATTCCCGTTCTTTACTCCATTCTTGATATTCAATTTCGATGGATGGCTAAAGCCTCTTTGTTCAAACTGCCAATTATTGGACGTTCTATGCGAGAGGCCGGTTACATTCCTGTAGAGCGTGATGATCGTAAAAAGGCACTTAAATCACTCTATGATGCGGCTGATAGAATTCGCAGTGGAACATCAGTGATTGTCTTTCCCGAGGGTACAAGAGGTAACGGTGATGGATCCATGCGCGAATTTAAGAAGGGTGCGTTTTTGTTAGCGCGAAAAGCAAGTGTCGTACTGCAGCCTATTACAATTTGCGGAGCCAATAGAATTGTTCGGAAGCAAAAGGGTAAATGGATCCAGAGAGTATATCCGGGAAAGGTTCTCGTTGTTATACACGATCCAGTTTCAGTTGAAATTTATAAAGAAATGAATACGGATACCCTCTCTGAATATATTCGCAAAACAATACAAAGCCCACTGGAACAGATGCGGCGTGAGGTCGACGCATCACGGTTATATTGATTCCTAAATATCTGAAAAATCGGCAGATCGCTTGTTTATAAAGGAATTTATTCCCTCTTTCGCTTCCGGAGCGCAGAGTAATTCCGCAAATGCTTCCGCTTCTTCCTCTAGTGCGACAGCCAGAGACATATCCAACCCATTCTTTATTAGATTTCTTGCTCTCCGTCTGGCCAGAGGTGCTGCAGCCAGAATTTTACTGGCAACATCTAATGCGTGGGGCATTAAAGACTCAGAGGGGAAAATTCCATTTACGAGACCCATTTGAAGTGCACGGTCAGAATCCACAGTTTCACCGCTGAGAATCATTTCTAATGCCATGGACTTTCCTATCTCTCTTGTAAGCCTCTGTGTACCGCCGAACCCCGGGATGAGGCCGAGTTTGACCTCAGGAAAGCCCAGCAGTGCCCCTTTGGCTGCATAACGAATATCACATGATAAAGCAAGCTCGAATCCTCCTCCCAGGGCCAGACCATTGATTACCGCAATAGAAGTTTTATCCAGGCCAGCTATACTGTTCATAACAGCATGCCCCGTTTGTGCCAGCTGTATGGCGCCTCGCTGATCGAGCCCTTTCATTTCCTTGATATCAGCTCCGGCACAGAAAGATTTATCTCCTGCTCCAGTAATAATTACAACATGGATATTCCTGTCAGATTTAAGTCTATCCATGATAGATTTGAGATTTAGCAGCAGAGCATTATTGATTGCATTGTGTGCCTGTATTCTATTGATTTCTACAGTCGCAATGCCGCCTGATAATTTAACATTAATACAATCTTTACAATCACTCATGATAAATATCCTGAATTTATTTTCGTGGGAGGATTCATTCACGGTATAAGGAAATAGACAACCGGTTTTCATGGATTCAGGTTCTTTGTTGCCTGTCTACTGCCTTCATGATCCAATGACCCATCGGTTAATTTTTTTTTCAAAACTACCGAATTGGATACGAAAGGAGCCAATTACTGAGTGTAACTGGTTCACCGAGCCATGAATAAGCAAGAAATGCAGACCCTTCGTGACAAACTTTACTCCCTCTCGACAGAGGGTGGACTGGTTGCTCTGAAAACAGGAACAGAAGTAGAAGATATGTCTTTCAGTGAGATATCTTTACTTCACTCAATTTCTGTTGATATTATCCCTTTATATGTGAAAATTGGGGGCCCTGAAGCCCGGAATGATATGCGGGAATTATCCAAAATCGGGGTCGAAGGTATAGTGGCTCCTATGGTGGAATCACCCTTTGCACTGCGCAAATTTGTGGATACTCTTCACGATGTCCTCTCACCACAGTATAGAAAGAAAATAATCTGCGGTGTGA
>JBNKQE010000170.1:0-9996 GCA_050295715.1 Leptospirales bacterium | reverse complement strand
AGCTAGATAATAAATCAAGATGCGCTCCTTACGGATATACATGGGTAGAGATCTATGATTCCACGGGAACCTATATGTGGAAAGAGTCCGCCGGAAGGCCCGCCCCAAGAATCGGTCTGGAATATGACCAAACATACAAGTTTAGAGTAAGCGATTACAATTATCGCTGGTACGGATATGGAAATACCGACCGTTATTCAATTCGCTGGGGAGAGGCCTTGACTCTGGATACATCGAAAAAAAGGCCCGGATGTCCTGATGATTATGAATCAGCTGATAATTCTGCGGCAGGAGCGACATTACTACTGGAAAATACGATCCAGGACCATACAATTCATATCGATTCCGATTATGATTGGTTTATGATCCATACCAATCCTCAATAGAATCGATTATTGGTAAAAACACAGACAGGTCGAAATGACTCAATGATAACCCAGTGGACATTTCGGCTTGTTTTGTTGCCCGTATAAAATATTTTCCTACCAGTTCGAAGCACACAACGAAACCGACAGATCATTTTATTTGAAATAATCGGATACTATGCCCTGTTTCCCTGACACGCATCATTCAGTTATCACCAATTTATAAGACTTATTTTTATTATTTCAGGAAAGTTCTCCGTATTCAGAAAAGTTGGATACCGGAATATTTAGTAAAAAGGACTGTTAATCATCCCTGAATTACACCCGCACGGGATATAATACCAGATTACAGGAAGTTACAAGCCATTTCCAGGCTCAGATGCCCCTTAAAATTTGTTTCGTCATAGTGAGCACGGTCAAAGTCTGCCACTGGCGCCATAATTTTTGTCAGCTCACGGATTTCACTCGTGTCAAATCTTATCATTGTGCCCTGACGATCATGGTTTTGGCATAATGTTAGGTTCACCTGCAAGCAGGTCTGGCGCGGGCCGTGCGAAAGCATGGGTCGTGACAGGAACGATTATCGAATGCAATCGATTATCAGGCATCCTAATGTGCGCCCAACTTCCTTCTTATTTTCTGAAGTGTACCACGCCACAAAATGACAGGTACCGACACGATATTCCTTTTATTCTTCGCTTCGGAAAGCATTTCAAATTTGGCCGCTTTATAGACAGTCTTTGAAGCCTTACTCGGATGCCCGGAGTCTACCGGCGGCATTGGATCATATTCAATTTTTAGTTGGATAATCTCTGCCTGCTCCTTGCCGTACAGCTCTTCAACTACCGACAGTGCGAGGTCAATTCCTGCAGACACTCCTGCGGCAGTTACCAGTCTTCCAGACTTAACTATGCGGTCATTCGTTTTGGGATAAGCGCCAAATCGGGCAAGCCCTTTCTGTGCGATCCAGTGAGTTGTAGCTGGGCGCCCTTCTAACAAACCCGCAGCGGCCAGAATTAGTGCTCCTGAGCATACGGACAAGGTTAACCTGGTTGTCTTATGAACATCCTGCAACCATTTGAGCATTTTCCCATCGGCCATTGCCGTCGTAGTGTCCGCCGAAGATCCTGGCACCAGGACGAGATCAGGGCCTGGTGTTTCAGAAAACGAGTGTGTGGCCCCAATTACCAGAACGCCACTGTCGGTGACAATCGGCTCAGGCCTGTGACTGACAAAACGTATTTCAACTTCGGGAACAAAACGAAAAACTTCATACGGTCCCACAGCATCAAGGGCCGTCATACCCTGGTAAACTACAATGGCGATTTGCATTTTGTTCTCCTGTTAGCCTACCATATATTATACAATATGGTGCATATTCCAGCAGTTTGATGCTGTTCAGTTGCATGTTCTCCATTGTTCCTCCACGGAAGAGTTTTTTATAAACAGGCTATTGAAAACGATACATCTTCTGGAAGTTCTCAGTATTCAGAATAGTCGGAATCAGAAGCAGTCCTGAAAATATCACAGAAAACGGTTTCATAATTCTCCCCTGTGCGAAATTATACTGGAATATCGGAAGTTCCGGGCCATTCAGGAGTCCGGAGAGCCCTTAAATATAAATTAGTATTTCACCACCACTTATCCAGTTTGGTGTATTTTAGAACTGAAATTGCTTCTCCCATTTTCGGAAATGCGACCGTCGCATTCTTTTCGTTTGCTGCGGATAAAACAGAATCCAAAGGTTCAACCCAGCTGTGCAGCGCCATATCGAACGAACCGTTATGGATGGGCACCATAATTTTTCCATTTAAATCAAGATGCGCCTGAATGCTCTCTATCGGCATCATATGCATCGATTTCCAATCTCTGTCATATCCACCTGCTTCTATAAATGTCATGTCAAAGGGCCCGTATTTTTCCCCGATTGCTTTATATCCTTTAAAATATCCGCCGTCTCCGCTAAAGTAGAGTGTGGCTTCAGGCGCCCGGATCACCCAGGAACACCACAGCGTCTTCCCTCCGTCAAACACGCCCCGGCCCGAGAAGTGCTGTGCCGGTGTAGCCACCAGTTCAAACGCGCCGTGGTCTACACTCTGCCACCAGTCCAGCTCCACGATTTTCTCCCGCTCTACCCCAAAGCGGACCAGTATCTCACCCAGACCCAACGGGACAAAAAACCTCCTGGTCTTACTGCGCAGTGCCTTGATACTCATCTCGTCCAGATGGTCGTAATGGTTGTGTGAAAGAATCACCCCTTCGATGGTTGGCAGTTCGTCAATGGTTATCGGCAGATCATGAAAACGTTTATTGCTTAACACGACAGGGGAAGCATCATCGGAAAACATCGGATCGGTGAGCCAGAACGTCCCCTCCAGCTTAAAAAGCAGGGTCGAGTGCACCAGACGGATCACGGAGTAATCCGGAAGCCTCTCCAGTGACTCCCTGCTCTGTTTTATCACCGGTATCAGGTTACTGTTTTGGGGCCTTGCCTCTTTGGACTTCTCAAACAGGACCCTCCAGAGCGCAAAAACAACCCCTGAAAAATCGACCGTGTACCGGCTATCCGGATCAACATTAAAGAACTTGCCGTCTTTGTAATGGTCGGATGAGGCGGTAACATCCACCTCCTTTGCCTCTGAAACGCAACTCAGCATGAATACTCCTAAAAACGTGATCAAAAGATATTTCTTACACATCCACATTGTGATAACCTTCAAATGATTACATACAAAAACGCCTCACTCCAACTCGACAAGTCAGACTCTGGTTTTCCCGTCCAACTTAAAATAATTCAGAGTCAAAAAGTCGCTTTCCCCCTTTCAAATCAAGTTTCTGGTCTTTCAAAGTTGCGCGGGCAAGGAAATCCGGAGATGTTTTGTCTACTCAGTGCCTGGTCGGCGTATCCGGCATCGATTGCGAGCATGGAAAGCGGCGTTTCTTCATCGTAGAGTCGCTTCGCCTTTATAAAGAAATAGATGCGCAGTAGATCGCTTACAACCCTTCGGTCAGCCGGAGTATGGCGAATGAATTGAGATGTGTTCATGGGATGAAGTGTGCCCCCTCTCAGCTCGGGGGAAGGGTTTGTCGCTTGTTTTCAGTCATAAAGGAGGCATACCCCTCGGGCCCCTTCTCTTTGATCATGGCGATGCACTTCGAACGATCTGATCGAAGGACAAAGCTGACCATCTTTGATATAAAATTATTGTATTTTTTACAATCTTTTGGATTTGCAAACTCCGTACATTGCGCACAGGTGGCCCAGCCATGTTCTGTTGTACAGCTGCGAATCTGACACCAGGTTGCCTTTTCATTCTCGATACACCCGGGACACTTGCCGTTCAGGTATTTTCCGCAAGCACCACAATAAAGACCGCACCTGGCGATCAGGCTTACATTATTTTGTATTTCTTTCATAAGATTTCCCCACCTTAGTTTAACAAGTTCCGGGATGGGGTGCAAGAAAATTTTGGAGGTTGTATCGGGATGGGGGCGACTGGGGCGTGGGTCAGGGGTGGTGCGCACCACCGCATCCGCAAGCAGGACATCCCTACATCGATTCAATTCCGAAGTATTTTCGGATCGCATCCTCATAGGGCATTTCAAACTCTTCCGGATTTCCATTATCGATAACCCGGACTTTTTGATCTACGATGATAATCCTTCCTGTTTTAGTCTGGATAATGCCCAATTTTTTTTGAGTGAAAATTGTATCAGGATGGGTTGCGTTGAAATAGTTTCCCAGTTTGAACTCAATCCAATCCTGCCGGTGACTGAAAAAACCGTAGAGATTTTCCCAACCCGACGCCTGCCTGGTAGACAGAATAAATTCGCCCCTTTCGTCTTTTTCAATCCGGTAGCGATCATCACCCTGAGTTACGTCTGAGGAATTTCCAAGTGCAAGGGGCTCTCGCAATCCATATCCACCAAACCCTGCGTCGCATAACCATTCTTGACCGTCTGCTTCGACCACCAGGACCATATGAGTTCGAGGTCGCAATTCGGAATACGTCATGGGCCTGGCCGCTGCAATTCGGTATGGGAATCCAATGCTGCCGAGGGCCATGGCAAGCAGTCCATTGACTTCATAGCAGTATCCCCCCTGATTTTCATGAACTATTTTTTTGACGATATCCTCCGGAACCAGCGAAGGGACCTTCCCTTTCTGAACAGAAATATTTTCGAAAGGGACACTCTGAAGTTGTGATGAAACAATTCCGAAAAGGGTTTCTCGATTTATGGAAATCTCAGCTGTAAACCCAATCCGCTTGAGATAATCATTGATGTCAAAATTCTCAGCTTTGATCATGTTTAACGCCTCGCCTTCCCGGTGATTGATTTAATCCGAATTCGATAAACTGCGGTTTCCCTGTGGGATCCATCAATATATTTCATCCCTGCTTCTATATGATCCGGAGAGTATTTCTCTAACAATAAACGCAAACCGTGTCTTTTTTCTACCTCTTCGCAGAGGTAAGCGTTTCCGGAAACGATCACACTTTCGTAACGAGTTGAAAACTTTTCGGCCATGACCTCTGTATTCCCGACCACACAAAAGGAGACCCGAGGATCATCCTTCAAAGCGTCTATCTTCCGTCCTTCCGGAGCTGAATGAAAAAAAATGGCATCATTCTCAACGGCAAAATTCAGTGGAAGACCATAGGGCCCCTCGCTATCCAACATGGAAAGGATTCCATATTCGCATTTGTGTAATATGGCCATGGCAGCCTTTTGGTCGATTGCTCGATCCTTTCTTCTCATCTCTCTCATGCATCACTCCTTTTCTGGATTCTTATTCTATACCGGATCAGACAGACAGTCCAGAGACAGTTTTGTAAAAAAAAAGGAGACACCGTTTAGACCCGGTTTTGAGACACATTCTTAGAACAAAATTATCAATATTTTTTTGTTTCTTTGACTGGAGCCTTTCTGTGATGGTTCAAATATGGGAGACTCTCCACTTTACATGCAAATCTATAGCCGTGTAAAAAATGAAATTTTACAGAATGTCTATTCTCCGGGACAATTCCTACCCTCGGTGCGACAACTCGCAATTGAGTTGAATGTGAGCAGGAAAACTGTAGAAGCTGCATACGACCTTTTGATCAGTGAAGGATACGCGGAGAGTCTACCACGCAAAGGCACCTTTGTTTCGACTCTCCACACAGATGTTGGAACATCCGAAACAAAAAGAGCTGTTCATCGAGATCTCCAGGCTCCTGACGAATATCCGTTTGATCTCTTTCCCGGGCACCTGGATCCTGCCAGCTTTCCGTTCGCCTTATGGATGAAACTGCAGAATCGTTTCTTTCAAAATAGCGGCTCCCCCATGTCCATGTATTCAGATCCTCAGGGCGAATATTCACTTCGCAGCGCCCTGTCACAATATCTGCAACGATCCCGTGGAGTTGACACCTCTCCTGATCGAATCATTATTACTTCGGGACTTCTTGAATCATTGACGATCATCAGGTCGCTGATACAAAATCGAGTTTCCTCCATCGCAATGGAAGACCCCGGGT
Source organism: Leptospirales bacterium (assembly GCA_050295715.1). Lineage (GTDB taxonomy): Bacteria > Spirochaetota > Leptospiria > Leptospirales > Leptonemataceae > JBNKQE01. The sequence continues at coordinate 4,109 of JBNKQE010000170.1, read as the reverse complement.
ATCGGATTCCCCGGGAAGTCTTCCGGGATTTTTCCATTCATTCCATTCCACTTGATGAATCCGGTGTTCAGGTCAGCGGAATTGTTGATTCAAAAGCAGATGCCCTCTATTTTACACCATCCCATCAAGCGCCTATGGGTGTGATCATGAGTAAGGAACGTCGAAAAGAAATCATTGCATGGGCAAAAACTCACGATGCTTATCTTATTGAGGATGATTACGACGCAGAACTTCGCTATAATGGGATGCCCATTGCCTGTCTACAGGGAAGCTATCCAGGGGGGCGCGTCTTTTATATCAGTAGCGTTTCTAAAATCATTTCACCTGCTATTCGATTGGGATACCTTCTGATTCCGGAAGACCTGGTCGATGATTGTAAAATGTTAAAAATACGAACCACATCTGTCTCCCTGCCCATCCAGGCCACAATGGCTGCAATGATTCAGGAAGGGCACTGGGAAAAGCATATCTTAAAAATGCGAGTTGTCTATAAAAGGAAACATGATACGTTGATTGAACTCATTTCAAACCTTATGGGAAATCACATTCAGATTACCGGACAGGGAGCAGGTCTGCATCTGATATTAAAGTTCAATAAAATTCGAAGTGAAGGCGACCTTGTAAAGCTTGCTCGCAACGTTGGTGTAGGGATCCAACCTCTGAGCTATGCCTACGAGAAAAGTGATGGCTTTGACGGAATAATCGCACCCGGTTTTGGAAATATCACCCTCGAAAATCTAGAGAAGGCCGCTCATAAACTCAATAAAGCATGGTTTCCTTTAACTTAGAACTTTCCGGATCGATAATCGTCGCATTTCCCGGATCAAGGTCGTGTTGCATGGTCATCCGACTGATTTTTTCCTTCGATCCCAGGATGATGATACCAGCCACTTCGCGTTGCAGAAGAATCTCTGCAGCCCGTAGAATTCTCTTCACCTTCGGGTAGAACAATTCTCTGTTTATTCTTCCGGGCACTCCGGATCAAGTCAAACTCAAACATTTTGGGTGTGATGACCGTGGAGTGAGATGTAGTTAATTTCTACGCAAGCTGCTTAATTTCAATATTCTTTTCAAATACGGCCGGAGCTTGCGCAAACTTGCGATTATCGCCCGGGACACGGTAATATTTTCAAAATATCTGTTGCGGGCACTGGATGTGGACACTAACAAACTTGAAATATTGTTTCAACTGAAACTATACGAAAAGTGGATTAATAATATCAGTTCATGGGAATATCATAAGATATCCATTCTTATACCGGGATGGAATCTTTTTAACACTGTCGCAAGTATCAGCGGATAGTCGAAAGTTAATACTTCTTTCATCGAAGGGAAAAGCGGTAGCTATCACAGGGGATGTTATCTGGAGCAATGCAAAGAATAAGTCCTTACCACAGGGGGCCATATTTAGATATACAAAATATATTGTTTTTTACCTGGCAATGTTTCACATGCGTCATATAATCGAAAGGCTCAAGCGTAGATAGAAGGTTACACGGGAATTGTAGAATCCCTTGAAGCTGGGATCTGGACAAATTGCCATGTCCAAATATATTGAATTTTGAAAAAACTACGGGAAGGATCAAGAAAAGCCCTCCAAGAAAATGGAGGGCTTTTGTTTTATTTCTTTTCGCCAGGGCAACCGTTGTTGAGGGGTGCTCCAATAGAACCACCAAACAAACCGATCGTCAAAGTTGTGCATTCTCTATTTCCTTCTTTTACGGTAACAGTGCCGCATGATGAAAGAATGAAAAGAGAGGAAAGTAACATAAGAATACCAATTTTTTTCATATTATCTCCTTGTTTTTGTCTTAGAAATGTTCGCGGTATTCAGTAAATCCGAATACCGGAATATCCAGAAAAAAGGACCGAAAAACATCCCTGAAATACACTCTCACGGGATAGAATGCCAAATTATAGGAAGCCAGATGCCCCTTGAATTTCGCACGGCCTATTTAAGAGCATAGTAGGGTAACATATACAAGTATGCAAGAAAAATTATATTGTTTTGTGGTTGCGGAAAAGGAAACGATCAATTATATACCTCGAACAAGTCGGAAATAGCCGACATGAAGAGTAAAGTTATTTCTAATGGATCGGAATACTCTACCTGCCTGATATACTCCTTCGCCCTTTGGTTGAACGGATTTCATCTTCGCCGGCAGACTTGTCCGGGCTCGTAGCCTCTCATCAGGTTTCTGTTCGTCAGGCCGGGAGTTCGCCTCGGGCAACATTTCAGATTCCGTCTCACGACGGACACCCTTGCCTCTGGCTATAGAGGGATTCAACCTCCCCCGTTCGGGACTTCCTGCTTGATTTTGCAGGGCACACTGGCAAATTGGCCTGCGGCTGTCCAACTTCTCGGAATCGAGTTTCGTTAGTCGCAATGTCGCTAAATAATTTGATTTATTACTATGGAAATAAGAGATTTTGAAATCGATGACTTAACAGCATTAGAAAACCTCAAGCCTGAAGATTGGGGTGATATTCTAAATCCGCATATTTTCTATCTGAAAAATTCTTTCTGCTATCCAAAAAAGGTGATAGTAAACGGGACAATTGCCGGGATCGGAACAGGAATCGTTTTTCAAAATACAGGATGGCTTGCACATATTATTGTCAGTCCCAAATTTAGAAATCAAGGAATTGGAAGTTTTATTGTAAAAGAAGCATTGGATAGATTAACCAATATTCATAAATGCACCTCAATCTCTTTGATTGCGACTGATCTCGGGTTTAACATATATAAAAAATCTGGATTTAGAATTCAAAATGAATATGTATTTCTATCACAAAAAACTAATATGGAAGAAATTCCGGATTACTCAACAAGAACCAATATAAAACCCTATTCTAAAAAATATGAAAAATCGATTTTCGAATTAGATAAAACCATAAGCGGTGAAGATCGGAGCGAAATATTTAACGATAAACTAGATTCTGCGTTGATTTCGACGGAAGAAAATGAAATTAATGGATTCTTTATACCAGACATAGGCGAAGGTTTCATAGGTGCATCGAAGTTAGAATCTGGTCTTGAATTATTGAAAATAAAAATTCAAACTGCAACATCCATAGTTCTGCCTTCGGAAAATACGGCAGGGATGGATTTTCTTTTGAAAAATGGTTTTCAGAAAAATAAAATAGCAAAACGGATGATATATGGAAACGAATTCAAATGGGAACCATACAATATATACAGTAGAATAGGTGGCTATTTTGGATGACGCGCCACTACGGCTAACTGCCGATTTCAAGCTGCGGCGGGCCACTTCGGACCCCCGTTCAGTCACTTCGGTAAATCGATTTTCGTTACGCGTTATGTGCTATTTTCTTATCCATGGTTAACAAACATTACTCCCGCAAACAAAAAAACAGCCCCAATGAATTTAACAAAAGTTACCGGAGTAACTGGCAAATTAAACCAGCCCAAATGGCCTGCTATCAAACTAAATGTAAGTTGACCAATCAATTAAAAAGTCATCATAGGAGCAATCCCCGCTCTGGGAATCAACCAATACATACTCGATATGGCAAAAGCACTCAATAAACCACCTGAGATCCATAAATATAATGGTATAGATTTTACAACACATTTATCAGGTAAATCATTCATCAACAGAACAAAATAGATGAAAGCAAAAATGGAACTCATGATATATACAACCATAGCAGCAAGAATCGAATTATTCAAAAGGACACCAAGCCTTGAATTCATTGTTGCCTGAATCGCTATAGCAGAACCAGCTACAAAAGCTGCAATTGAAAAATAGACATTCATTCTTAAATGATACGGCCACTTTTCCATTAAGTCATTTACATAGGTTGATTTTTCAAATTTTTCTTTATTCTTGATATTTGAGTTGGAGTAATTCCAAGATGAGAAGCAATATGAAAACCGGGTATTCTCTTCTCCAGTTCCGGAAATCGATTGCGAAATTTTAGAAATCGTTTTGTGGCATCTTCTTGAATTATTGATACTTCCCTTTCTTCTTTTTCAATAATCCAGTTTCTTTCAAGGTATTGAATATGAAACATCTTTAAGTCACCCTTTTCCAATAATAATTTTCTATAACAAGCAAAATTAATTTCTACAATGACTGAACTTT
>JBNKQE010000169.1:0-10103 GCA_050295715.1 Leptospirales bacterium | reverse complement strand
TGATTGTATCGGTAGTCACAACCCTGATTGTATAATAACCCGGATTTTCAACTCTCAGCGAAAAGCTTCCGTCCGTACCTGTGGAAGTCTTGAATCCTGTTTCAAGAATAACTATACGGGCATCGACGACAGGTAGGCCGCCCGGTGATTTTTTTAATGTTCCGGATAAAATTATTTCAGCAAATAGAGCAGAGGGAAATAGCAGCATTAGAAGGACGGCTAATGAACGCAAATTCCGTCTTGTTATACAGGGTATAAGAGATGAAGCTTTCTTCCTGACTCCGGGAAACATTTCATATACTGGAACATTGCTTTGATTTTTTTCTACCGAAAAAATTGCACAAATAAAAAAAATAATAGGCATTCAGGGTTTGCTTGATTACATGATTTTTAATATGGTATGGATAACAATTCGTGTTCTCACACTACTGATTGTATTATTCAATACCGGGTGCATGGCCGATACGGTAATCCCGGCAAATCTTGCTTTTAAAAGGGCCAATGTAGCCTATATGGCCAGGCTGGAGCAGTGTGACGAGAAACCCTCCTACATAATTCCCATAGCACATGACGTGGAAGAGTCTATTCTTTTACAGTGTGAGGGAGAGCTGCTGGCGGGAGGATGCCCGGCAGGCAACATAATGCCCGCTGCCTGTCTTATCGCTGTGATACAAGAACCACCGAAGAAGGATATAGATAACCGATAGTAAGTGGCCAGGATGGCCTTCTGGAAAGGATCTGTATCTAATAAATGATTATACCCGGGATAAATTCATTCGAACCGGTCCCGGGAGAACTTTAGTAGCATTGCATCATTCACAGAACAGTGACGAATCATTTCCCATCGGATGGGTAGCTGCGAGTAACAGTTGTTGTGATTCCACCCCTGACATTGTATAAAGCTGTTACGGAGAGCTTGCGCGGGCTGCAGGCCTTCAGTATATCATCCATTACACGATTTGTAACGTTTTCATGAAAAATTCCAACATCTCTGTAATACAGAAAATATTCTTTAAGACTTTTTAGTTCCAGGCACCAGGCATCGGGTGTATAAACAATAGTGAATATTCCAAAATCAGGCAGGCCCGTTTTGGGACAGATCGCTGTAAATTCCGGAAACTCCAGCTGAATTGAATAATCCTTATCGCTGTAAACGTTTTCAAAGACTTCAATTTCAGGAGTTTTCAGATCCCGTATATGACCCTGTTTTCCTTCGTAGCTTCCAGTTTGCATGATCAATGAATTCCGGCCATCCCCACGGGGGCAAGTCAGTTTCCGTCTTTATTCCTTGATTTAAACTTGTCTGTTACACTCTTTCGAAGCTCATCGATCTTCCCTTTCAGTTCCGTATATGTCTCATCCGAGAGGTTGTCCTTGAGACGTGTATCCAGATTGTCCATTATCTGCTCCGCTTTTTTGGAGGCAGATTCAAAGTGTTCCCCGGTTTTTTTGCCCGCATCTTCCAGCTCACTTAGAAATTCATCCAGCATTGACCTGATTTTCTGTGATTGTTCGTCGTTTTGACTTTCACCTTTCTTTTTTAGCTCATCGAATTTGCTCTCAAGATTATTCAGAGAGTCCTTGATTGTGATTTCCGCTTCGCGAAAGGCTGCGAGACCGGCATTAACAAAATCCATAATAATACGTTTCATTTATTTCTCCATATTTTAATTTAATTTACTGAATGTCTCCGAAAGCCACACGCGTAAATCAGAGAGGACAATTTCACGATCCCTGGGTATTTCATTAAAAATTTCGTGGTGCAGTCCTTCATATATATGAATGATACGATTTGGTTCTGTGAGGCTATTAAAAAATGAAATTGTCATTTCAGCTTTTGCTATACCATCCGCCGAACCATGGGCCATATAGATCGGTATATTGATGGAAGGAGCCATATCCCTTACAAGATTACCGGTATCAAGAGTATCCACAGCCAGCTGTACAGACATAACCCCGTGTATCAATGGATCCTTGTTGTATAACTCAAGCGTACCTGGATCGCGGCTGATTTTGGATAGTTCCAATCCGATGGGAAGAGTCAGTGATGGGTATACTTTCTTCAATACAGTAGCGAGAATCCTTTTGGTTTTCATTGTGAATGTCATATCGACTCCCAGGGCCGGGGCCGATACCGCTATGGCTTTAATCATCGAAGAGAAATGAGGTCTTGTTACATATCGTAAAGAGATAAGTCCCCCCAGGGAGTGCCCCAGTAGAATGGCCTGGCCCACAGAGTGTCTCTTTTGCACGTGTTCAATAAGCAGATTTAGATCATCACAGTACTGATCGATTCCGGTAGCATGCCCCTTTTTCCCTTCTGAACGGCCGTGTCCACGCAGATCCATACCGTGAAAACATACGTTTTCCAGTTTTAGATCTCGAATAATTGGCACATATCTTTCCAGGTATTCACCAATACCGTGAACCAGGATAACATGATTCAAATCAGCGTCAGTTTTCGGTATCCAGCTGGTTGTATGTAACTTCAAGCCATCGGGAGTCTGGATTTCCGTATCCTGTCTGTGAAAAATTAGAGAATCCTTGCTCATTCTGATATCCTGCTTAAAAGGTTATTATAACCTGTAATAATTATTGGACGTCTCTGGACGAGGCTTTATTCTAATCCGTATTATAAAATTGCACCATGGACCGGATTCAATGAGTTATCGTATTAAATGCCTATCTATTTTGACTGGATTGTTTGTAATTTCAGTTACAGGTTGCAGAGGAGTCATGCTGGATGAGAGGATAGACGAAGTTGAGATAGATCCTCAGGGCGTTTATTTTCAAAAAGATGATGCTATAATCTCTGTTCTCTGGATTTCGCAGGCGTCGGACAGCCGTTTTCCTTATTCATACCTGATTAAAAGCTTCAGGTTCCAGGAGAAAATATTTTCGGGCCGCAGGCTCATAATGACAGTTCGCAGCGGAGTTATTGAAACCTCAAAACATCAGCTTCTTTTTATTCAGGACTCTTTTGAGCGTATTCGGATTGATAATGACGGGAACAGTCCGGGAAGTGTATGGGACAGCAGTAAATTTGAGCGGGAGCAGCTGGAGCGAAGATTGATAAAAAGTTCCAGCTGGAATGTCTTTGATGTGGAGAATGGCGGAGCCCTTCTTGCCGGCGGCGATATGAATTTCAGGCGGATCGCTTCTTCAAGGAGTCAGCCGGAACTGGATAGAAGCGGTGCGATCCTTATCTCGGAAAAAGAGCGAGCTATTGGCGTAGTTCTGAAGTCAGACTATATGAAGCCTGATAACATATTTACTCAGGACGGGAATGTAGAGGGAAGAGCCCTTTCGTGTATTACCGATATGTGTACACTGATCCTTGAGAAAGGAGAATTATTCCGGGAAGGTGAGGCATTAACCGGGAAGATAACCGGTAAAAGATAAAATCCGCAAGCGATCGAAGGTAACAGGGGCAGGGGCCCCGTGACTGAGATCGCGGTCACGCAGGCATATTCCCGACAAAGCTCTATTGTAATCAGGGTAGATCCCTTTTCAGTGTTAATAACAGCAATGCCATCCTGACAATTACGCCATAGGCAGCCTGTCTGAAGTAGGCAGCATTGGGCAGATCATCCACATCGGTAGAGAGCTCGTTAACCCTGGGAAGAGGATGCATTATGAGCGGTTCCTTGCGAGAGGCCTGCAAAAAGGCTTTGTTGATACTGTAACTGTTTTTCAATTTTTCGTATTCGGATTTGTCAACAAATCGCTCTTCCTGAATTCGGGTGATGTAGGCTACATCGCAATCCCATATCGCTTTGATGTCTTCTGTCTCCTCAAATTGCGTTCCATTCTTTTCAAGCTCTTTACGATAGGCTTCTGGAATGGCCAGGTCTACCGGGGCGACAAGCGTTAACTTCACATTATAATGACGGAGCAATTTAAGAAGGCTGTGAATTGTTCGTCCGAACTTCAGGTCCCCGACAAAGGCAATACTCAACCCATCAATGTCACTCTTTTCACGGAAGATTGTGTAGAGATCAAGAAGGGCCTGTGTGGGATGCTGTCCGCTTCCATCTCCTGCGTTGATTACAGGAATTCCCACAGCTGCCGCTGCGATGCGGCTTGATCCCTCAACAGGGTGACGTATTACGGCAATATCCGCATAACCCTCAATCATCTTCATTGTATCATAAAGGGTTTCGCCTTTACTTATAGAAGAGAACTGGAAACCAACCGTGCTGATGACTCTCCCTCCCAGTCGATTCATGGCCGTTTCAAAACTCAGGCGTGTACGGGTGGAACTTTCAAAAAAGAGAGAAGCAAGCAGTTTGCCGTTGAGGAGTCCAAAAAGGGACTCGGGATCACGATCATACATCTCCTGGATTCTGTGTGAATAGGCAAGGACAGTCTCCAGATCTTCACGAGAAAATTGATCTGCATCGAGGATATGTTTGTGGGTAAATTGATCCGATTTCATTGTATCACACTTTACTCTGATGGGAGAAATGGAAAAGCATATTTGTGAATCACTGCTCAGCTTTTTTTGAAATGGAATTACTGTCAAAAAACTCCGGGAGAGCAGCCGTTCCGGTGCCGAAAATGATAGAGTCATGTCTCTGTTATCTCAAAAAAGAGGAATCTCCGGTAATCGTAAACTCTCCATGCAATCCGTGGCGTTACTTCTTCTTTTCGGATTGCTACATCCTTTTAAATACTCTGATGCTCGGGACAGCAATGAAGAGCAGGAGATCGTCAGGGCATATGAAATTCGGGATCCTGCCTACTGCTGGTTGACACCGGCTCCCTTTATCTGCAGGCAATGCCTGGAAAAAGATGAGAGAATAGTCCAGATACTTACATTCTCGGATGAAGGAAGGCCTACAAGGTCATACCGCTGTCAGCCCTGGAAGAGAAAGTACCTCTATTAGAAAACACACTTGCTGCAAAATGAATCAGAAAAGGCGGTGTAGCCTGGAAATCCCTTACAGGGAGTCTGTCATTGCGGAATGACAGACTCAAATGACCTGGATAACCAGCGAAACGAGCCGGACCAATGCTGTATTACTGGCCCCATGCGGGATTTGTGATAGAAGGGGGTAAATTATCCGGTACAGGTCCTGTGTCCAGGGACTCCAGAAGCGCAGAGGGATTTTTTGTATCGTATTTTGGTGAATTTGACTGGCTCATGGGCGGCAGTCCGGCAGTTCTCGGGACAGAGGGATGAGTGTAATACTCATTATCGCAGGGTCCCATAGCAAATATGCAGAGTCTCCATTTACCCACACGGACATCCCTCTCGTAGGAGCCCTGCTGATATAGATTGCCGTTTTTGAAGTAGTAGGTGAACTCGCCGTGAGCCATTCCGTTGCTGTAAATACCCGTATAAAATAGCTGACCGGACCCGTAGAAGTTTTTCCAGGGACCGTTTTTTTGACCCATATCATAGCTACCGGTGCTCTCCAATGCTCCTGAGTCGTAGTAGGTTTTCCATGGGCCCTGTTTCTTGTTTTGCCTGTACTCTCCCTCTGATTGTAGAGTGCCGTTCTCGTGGTAGAGCTTCCAGAAACCGACCTTCAGGTTATTTTTATAGCGACCTTCTCCTTTGGGATTTCCGTTCTCAAACCAGAATTTCCACTCCCCCTCTCGTTGAGAGCGCTTGAAATCTCCGGTTGCTTTCATGTTTCCATTGCTGAACCAGACAGTCTGGTGATTTCCTGAGTCAAGAATCCACAATTTTGCTCTCGAAATATAATGGGCCTTGCTGTCAACGGTGGCCGGACGCTTGGATTCCGGGCTGATTCCTGTGGCAATGAACATGATAATTAGCAGGGCAGCAGTCTTTGTACGATTCATAAACAATTCAATCCTTTCCAGAGGCAGACTCCCTTTGTAGGGAAGCAATACGCCTACAGTATAACAAGGCCCGGAATATTTGCACAGGCCGTCACATAATACTATCGGTATTTTTTTGTGTCACTCAACAGTGAGATGAGAGAAAACCTTTGATCACTCATGTAAAAGAGAGCTGAGAATTGAGTCAACAAGCTGAGATGTGAATAGATCGCTCTTTATGAGTCCTTCTATCTTGTTTCTGGCATGAATTACCGAAGCATGGTCTTTTCGACCGATCAGAGAGGCTGTCTCGGCCTGGGGTCTTTTCAGGTGTTCTGTGCAGATATAGGCAACAAGGTGTCTTGCAAGGCTAATCTGCTTGTCTCTTGCGGGACCGGTTATTGCATCCACGGTCACATGAAGTTTTTCAGCAACCATCGTGATGACCTTCTCTGGCGAAAGAGTTCGAATTCCCGTGAATAGCTCTCCGCAATACAGGTCAATCTGCTCCCTGGAAGGATTCTCCGCGCCATTCACCGAGAGTCTCATCACGGCTGAATTGAGTCTTCGCGCATCTCCCGGAATGTTTCGCGCCAGGTAATCAATCAGGGACTCGTCCATTTTGACTCCAATCTTATTCGCTCTTTCGCCTATAATGCTGCGGCGCATGGAAAGCGAAGGCGTGTTAAGGCGAATCATGAATGAGTCAAGAAAGCGCGAAGCGAGATCCGGCATGAGCGGAATGTTGTCAATCTCTGTGTCGGAAGCGATTATAAGCTTATGTCCCTTTTTCTGGAAATCTTCTATAATATTTCTTAACTCTTCCTGGCTCTTGTGGGCTGTCGCTTTGATGAACTGAAAATCATCAATAATAAGAGTCTGCGAAGCGCGTAATCCGTCACGCCATTTCAGGGTATCTTTTGACTTGAGTGATAGGCTGAATTCTGTGAGAAATACCTCCAGGCTTATGAGCCGCGAAGAGATTCCGTTTTTGGTCCATTCGCTGTTCAGATGTTGGAGAAGGGAGGTTTTCCCGCTACCTGTAACTCCTGAAATGTACAATACAGTCTGTGGGAAATCAATATTTACTATGGATGATATCTTGTTCTCAAGACTCTCCGGCAGGAAATAGGTCTCTTCTTTTACGGGCTGCAGAACCGGAACTGCGGAATTATTGCTGTTTTTGCCTCTATTTTCCCCGGATTTTTGTTCCGAGAATGTGCGAAGACTTACCTGGCCTCTGCACGGAGTTGTTGAGAGAATTTCCTTTATTTCATTCAGGTATCTGGAGCGAATATGTGTCAGCATCTGTCTGTCAGGCACTTCCAGAATCATTTCATCGGAGTCTCCGCTCGTTTTTGCCTGGCGAAGAGGTATAATAAACTGGTCAAAAAGAGGCCCCGGAATTTTTCCCCGGAGCTTCTCTCTGTGTAGCGGCCAGTCAATCGGCTCTTTTGTATGTGGTTTGTGTGCTGACATTGTAAAAAAATATACTAAATAGCTTCGTCGGTTAAAACGATGTGCGATATTTAATGAAAAATAGGAGACATAACAGAGATGTTTATCTCATAAAAGAAATAAACATTATGTCCCATTTAGCTTTCATTTCTCCAGCATGAAGAAGAGCGTCTAAAATGGCAAGCGTACATATGCAGGAAGATGGAATTTTAATGTGGATAAGTGGAGGAAAAGAGTGGGGAGGAGATACTCCGGAGTGACAGTGTGAGTCGGGCTCCGGAGCTCATACGTTAACTGAAAAGTATGCGTTTATATTACTTCCTGTTCTCCAAGGTAGTGCTCGGTGTTAATGGCGGCCATGCATCCGCTTCCTGCGGCGGTAATTGCCTGGCGATAGTTCTTGTCCTGAACATCGCCGGCTGCAAATACTCCATCAACATTGGTTTTTGTGGTTCCGGGAAGTGTCAGGGCATATCCGGTCTCATCGGTCTCTATGAAATCTTTGAAAGGAGCCGTATTCGGGATATGTCCGATAGCATAAAAGAGCCCGTTGATCTCGATCTCTTTTTGATCACCAGATTTGACATTTTTAATAACAAGGGAGCGCAGTTGCCTGTCATCGCCTTTTGTCTCTACAGGAACGGTATCCCAGAGGATCTCCACTTTTTCGTTTTCAATTACACGCTTTTGCATTATTTTTGAGGCACGCAGCTCATCGCGGCGATGAATAAGATATACTTTGGAGGCGTATTTTGTGAGGAAGATAGCCTCTTCTACAGCGGAATCTCCACCGCCGATGACTGCAAGCGGGTTATTGCGAAATATAGGAAGGGCGCCATCGCATACGGCACATGCGGAAATTCCACGCTGCCAGTATTTATCTTCTCCGGGGAGGTTCATACGGCGGGCTGTGGCTCCTGTGGCAATGATTACAGAGTGTGCCAGAACCGGTTCGTCATCTTCCAATCCCTCTCTCCAGAGTTTGAAAGGTCTAACTGAAAAATCAACTTTAGATATGGTCTCTGTAACAAAGGTCGTTCCAAAATTTTCGGCCTGCTTTCGCATGCGCATGACAAGCTCCGGTCCGGAGATTGGCTCTGGAAAACCCGGGAAATTTTCAACCTCGGTTGTAGTGGTTAGCTGACCGCCAGCGGCAACACCGCCAGCCATGAATCCCTCATATAATACAGGTGAAAGATTGGCACGTGCGGTATAAATAGCAGCTGTGAGTGCAGCAGGACCACTTCCAATTATTACGACATTATTTACATTATCACTCATTCATTTTTCCCCGGTTTGTTTTTTACTGTAGATTGGACAATTAGAACTGAATTGAACTAATGAAGTTACACCATTTTTTTGCGTCCAATTAAAAAGAAAATAAAATTCCCCAATTCTTGATGCGGGTGGAGGGAGGAGGGAGCACTGAAACCTAAAATTTGGACATACAAAGAGGCTAGAAAGGCACTGGCAGATATACAGAGATTTACGGAAGACGCGGTTTACCGTTTTGAGGGATTGAAAAACAGACTGGATACGGAAATTCTGCCGGAAAACGAGCAGGAGATGCTTGAAGATCAATTGCAGGTTGTGCTGCGCAAATGGGTCGATCGAGTGGAAGAGACGGGAGCTATGGCCAAAGGAGTCTGGCTTGTTGATTTTGACAATGGAGCCGGATTTTTTTGCTGGAAACACGGGGAGGAGGACCTGCTTTTCGAACACTCTTATGACGAAGGGTTTATGGGAAGAAGGTCAATCAATCTCGATGAGACCGAGGGACGCAGAAACAATACCTGAAATTCCTGTTCAGCTTTTCTTTTATTATAGATAAATCATAGTTTTTGAGTTGTGCGGAGCGTATAATAAATCTCAATATCAAAAATCAGGGAAATAAATTCAGTAAAATCAAAGGAAGAGAAGATGGCAGATACACTCCTGGAACCAGGAAAAAAGATCAGAGATAGAAATGTAACACTGCAGGATGGCTCAAAAGTCAAACTCTCTACACTGACAGGAAAAAGCGGGATGGTACTGTATTTCTATCCAAAAGATAATACACCAGGTTGCACAAAAGAGGCCTGTTCTTTCCGGGATGATTACAGCGGACTCAAAAAAATGGGATACTCCGTTGTGGGGGTATCAAAGGACTCAGTTGCATCCCATCAAAAATTCATTGAGAAGCATGAATTGAATTTCCCGCTCATCTCAGATGATGAGGGCAGGCTCATCGAGGATCTGGGTGTCTGGCAGGAGAAAAAGAACTACGGCAAAACCTACATGGGAATTGTGAGATCCACCTTTATAGTTGGCAGCGACCTGAAAATCATAAAGACCTACGATAAGGTTAAGACAAATACGCATGCGCAGGATATACTCGCTGATCTCAAAGAGATGAAAGGGTAAAGACTCTATTACTGAATTACCCTTCTTCCATCAATTTATTTAAATCCCGCAAAATCAGCTCCAGAGGAAGGCCGTAGGCCATAGATGCCTGTTCGATTGTCTCCATAATATTTATGGAGCACTCGGTGCAGGCATGAAGATTGTAACGGGTGAGAACCAAACCGGCATCGGGATGGCTGTCAAGAATCTCGCTGATCGTCATTCCCGGAGTAAAGAAATTGCGATACGGATTTTGTTTTCTGGGTTCATCAATATCCACACCCTATATGACGAGCAATCATGGGAAAATCAGGTCGCGCAAGATTGGACAGGGCAGAGGAGCCTGGATTTTGTGGACAGTATGCAGAGTAAAGAGAACGAGCAGGGCGTAAGACGTGGATTTGAGAATCTGGACGGTGCGTTTCAGATAAGAATCGAGGGAATTTTTGAGTCGGCGCACTACCTGTACA
>JBNKQE010000168.1:4075-10149 GCA_050295715.1 Leptospirales bacterium | reverse complement strand
AATAATCGACCTTGTTTCTCTCGAAAAGCCATTTCTGCGAAGTCCTACGTTATTAAGTCCAACAACACAGGCAGGGTTACCATCAATAGTAGAGTATGGCGGAATATCTTTGGAAACTTTTGAAAGACCTCCAATCATGGCATAATCGCCAATATGACAGAATTGATGGATTCCGACTAAAGCAGACAGGAAAATCTTATCTCCCATAATTACATGTCCACCGAGACCTGATTGATTGGCCAGAATATTGTTATTACCAATCACACAATCATGCCCTACATGGACATTTCCCATAATAAAATTCTCATTTCCTAATGTCGTAGGAGCATCCAGATGAGTGGAACGATGAATATTAGATCCTTCGCGGAAGGTATTCCCGTCGCCGATTACAACACGTGTTGGGGTTGTCTGATCAAAGGATAGGTGCTGAGGATCACACCCTATAAATACTCCGTCATACAATCGATTGTTTTTTCCGAGTTCAGAATTTGCATAAATACGGCAGTGAGTACCAATAACAGTACCTTCTCCGATTTTAACATTAGCATCAATAATCGTATAGGCTCCGACCTCAACACTTTCGTGAAGTTCCGCCGATGAATCGACAAAAGCTGTTGGATGAATTTTCATATATTTCTATTACCGGCCTTTTTTAATTGCGGCATAAAGCCATCTCTAGTGCACATTCTTCCTGGACTATTTTTCCTGTAAACAATTACGCAAATAGATGATTCATACCAGAGGTTACCGGAAGTGTATGTTCCAGTAGTATTTTAATACCGATACCCATTAAGATTATTCCACCTATCCGCTCGATATAACCTTCAAAAAAATATCCAAAGTGACTTCCGAGAAAAAGACCGGCAATACTCAATACTACTGTCACAAACCCAATGATAAGGACAGGCAATAATATCTGTGATCCCAGCAAGGAAAATCCCAACCCCACAGCAAGGGCATCAATGCTTGTGGCAAAAGCCATCACAAAAACCACGCGTCCTTTCAATGTCTGCTGCTTTTTTTCAACGTCGTCAATAACCGTTGACTCATATACCATTTTGATACCCAGAATCATCAGCAATCCGAATGCTATCCAGTGGTCAAAGCTTTCAATGTACTGACGAAATGACAGTCCTGCCATCCAGCCAATCACGGGCATACCGCCCTGAAAAATTCCAAATATTGATGATATCCAGATAACCTGCGAGAACTTGAGAGGACGCATGGAAATACCACCTACAATAGAAACTGCAAATGAGTCCATCGCAAGTCCAATTGCAAGCAGGAGAATTGTTATGAAATCCACTTTTCCCTGTCCATCGCAGTCTGACTGAGCTTTGAATCTGGTTCATCCTGCTGCAAAGCTGCGCGAGCAGCATCCGGAATTCTCGCCGAAAAAGATTTCCACTCATCTCCGTATACTATATTGAGTACATCCTCAAAATAGTTTGCGAAATGAACGGTCAATCCCTCCCGCACATGATCGGGTAATTCATCAAAATCTTTCTGGTTTTCAACAGGGAAAATCAGTTCTGTTGCCCCGACTCTTCTGGCAGCTATTGTCTTCTCTTTTACTCCGCCAATAGGTAAAACTTTTCCCGTAAGAGTAAGTTCACCTGTCATTCCCAGATTGTTTCTGATAGCTTTATTGGCTGCAAGAGAGAATAGAGCCAGAGCCATGGTAATACCGGCGGATGGTCCATCTTTTGGTGTTGCTCCAGCCGGGACATGTAAATGAATAAAATTTCGATCAAAATAATCATTATCTGGAGACATGCGAGATAACAGACCACGAACATAGGAATAGGCAATTATGGCAGACTCTTCCATAACTTTTCCAAGCTGACCTGTATGCTTGATTCCAGGACTTCGCGACAGGATGCCTCTGGCTTCTATATACAGTGTGGCTCCGCCCATACTTGTCCAGGCAAGACCCAGGGTAACTCCAGGCAGGTCTTTACTATAAAGTTCCTCTTCTGGAAATACAGGTTTCCCCAGAAACTCTTCTATTCCATCGCGTGTGACATGAACCTTTTCAGCCTTCTTCTCCGTAAGACGCAAGGTAACACGACGCATAACTTTTTTAATTTGGTTTTCCAGGTTTCGAACGCCTGCTTCACGAGCGTAACGATCAATAATGCGATCAATTGCATCGTCATCAAAAGAAATCTCCTCTTCTGAAAGACCATGTTCTTTTCTCTGACGTGGTATCAAATACCTGCGAGCGATCTCTCTTTTCTCCTGAAGAATGTATCCGGCCAGTTTGATTATCTCCATTCTATCAAGCAGTGGCGCAGGAATTGTATCGAGTTGATTGGCCGTAGTAATAAAAAGCACATGCGAAAGATCAAATCTTACATCCAGATAATGATCCAGAAAATCCTTATTTTGCTCAGGATCAAGAACCTCCAGAAGAGCTGACGCAGGATCTCCATGAAAACTGGCACCAATTTTATCAACCTCATCAAGCATTATCACCGGATTCGATGTCTCCGTACGACGAAGACATTGCAGTATTTTCCCCGGCATAGCCCCTATATAGGTCCGACGATGTCCCTTGATCTCTGCCTCATCGCGCATTCCTCCCAGTGAGAATCTAAAAAACTTTCGACCAAGCGCTTCAGCAATTGAATGTCCGACTGATGTTTTACCTACTCCGGGAGGTCCCACCAGACATATAATAGAACCGGAGAGTGTTCCTCTCTTTACAGCAGTACTTATAAACTCCAGAATTCGATCTTTAACATCATCCAGTCCGTAATGCTGCTCTTCGAGAATCTTTCGAGCCTGAGCTGTATCCAGACTATCGCTGGAATAGACGCCCCAGGGAAGTTCCGTTAACCAGTCCAGATAGGTTCGAGTCACATGATACTCAGGTGAAGCAGGCTCAAGCATCTTAAACTTGTCCATCTCTTCGTCAATAATACGTTTAGCCTCATCACTTAAAGTTAATTTCTTTAATCGTTTCTCAAATTTCTCGACTTCGGCTGTCTTATCGTCTTTTTCAAGGCCGAGTTCTTTTTTAATAATTTTTAGCTGTTCCTGTAGAAAGAACTGTTTTTGCTGTTTTGATATCTTGTCTTCGATTGTCTGTTTGATTTTTTCCTGAAGCCGTGATACTTCGATTTCCTGTTTCAATAATACAAGCAGCTTATTGGCTCTGGGTATCAATTCCAGAGTCTCAAGAATCTCCTGTAATTTTTCAGAGTCGGCAGTTGTCATGGATGCGATGAGGTCCATGACTGTCCCCGGTCGTTCAAATGATATATGAGACATCAGCATTTTCAGCTGTTCCTGAAACAACGGGTTGAGTTTTAACAACTCCTTAACTGAATTAATGATTGCCATAGTATAGGCACGAAGTTCCTCGTTGGGTTTATCGTGGGGATCGTCATGATATTTCACTTCCCATTTAATAAACGGATTTCTGGAGAGCTCTTTAACTTTTTCAAGTCTCTTCACCCCCTGAACAAGGACCTGGATTGAATCGTCAGATACAGGCGATACTTTGTGTATTCGTAGTGCTGTCCCAAAATTATACAGGTCAGACTCAAACGGGTTATCCTGATTCAGTTCTTTCGCCAGCACAACACCCATTGATCTGTGATCCGTTTCGTATGCAGCCTTCACAACTTCGAGGACCTGCTCTCCGGTAAAAACAAGTGGAACCATCATCCCAGGAAATATAGGACGCTGGATCAGCGGTAACATCAATAATTTATCAGGAAGAACTTCAGAAGCAAGTATGATTCCACTGGCAGATGTGGAGTTCTCCTCTTCATCCTGATCGGATACAAGGTTCTCATCAACCTCCTCATCGCTGTTATTTTCATCAGGGTCAGAATTATAACTATTATCGTCCACCATCATGTTCACTCCGAAATATATTTATAATAGCCAGTATAGTATTGGCAATACCATATTCCTTACATATCTCAGTATACAGAATTAAATGTATATCTGTCAACGCCAAGAATATAAGTCCCTCTTCCAGAATTGATTCTCATACACAGTTTTTTTTCCCGAAAAAAGAGTAATTCATGGCAGAGTTGTTAATCACCTGACGTCCGGGCTATCATCTTTTTACACTTGCAGGTCAAATTTGTCACAATCATAGATTACCGATCTTTAAATGTACCATATTCCAACTTTTGATTGATCGATCAGAGTTGTCCCAACATCAGAGCCAGTATCGAAACAGATAGGCCGTCTTCTCGATAATTCGTTTTTTCCATCCCCTTTTTCGCCATAAATGCAACAGAATTTCTCTGGAATATTTCAATTCAGAATTGAAATGCTCAATAAGACTTTTACTTAGATCAATGCGTCGTGAGATAACATCAACTTCAAGATTGTGCATAAAACTTCGATAGTCCATGTTGGTGGATCCCAGTATGCTCAGATCATTGTCTATAACCGTATATTTCGCATGTGAAAATCGACCTTTTCGTTCAAAGACCCGGATACTTTTTTTCATCAAGAACGAATACAGAGCCCTGCCCGCCCAGCTTGCAAGTTTCACATCACTGTTTTCGTTTAGAATTATACACACATCAACTCCCTGTTCTGCTTTTTTACGCAGGGATCGAACCAAATAAAACCTGGGGATGAAGTAAGCGGTCTGAATATATATAGATTTTTTAGCAGAACGGATGGCACGCTGAAATAGAACTCTGTAGCGAATCCGACGAAGCAAAGGTATATTTTCTACAATTAGAAAATCACGCCGAAAAACTTTGCGCGAATGAAATGACTGAGAAAGGGCGATAGGTCCGGAATGGATATATTTCCACATAATTAAAAAATTGGAGTTTGCATCCTCGCCCGGTGGACCATCCAGTCGCATCATCAAATCCATCCAGGCATTTCCTCCCGAGTATTCAAGACTGAAAGCCTCTTTAATATTCATTCCTCCTATATAACAGATTTTACCATCTATAGAAACCAGCTTCCGATGATCTCGTCTCTGACTCGATCTCCACCGAAAAATACTGAACAGATTAATGGGTCTGTAAATCTTCAGTGGAATTGATTTCCATACCACATTTTGCTCTCGCTCTCGAATAAACCGGAGTGACCCAAGTCCATCAACAATCAGCTTAACATCAACTCCATTCCGGGCCCGTTCTGCCAGAGCGTTCATGACCCTCTGTCCGACTCTATCCGGTTCAATTATATAGACTTCAATGTATATTGAACTTTTTGCGTTTTTGATATCATCCAGAAGCCTACTGTAGTAGATATCCCCCTCGGTTATAAGCTCCCAGGATGTATCTGTACCTAGACGGGGCAGAGCCGTCTCCAGAAACTCCCCCCTGCGCGTAAGAATCCTGTAAAGATCAAGTGCTTTTCTGGCCTCTCTTTGCACAGGTCCCGATTTCAATGCTAATTCACCCAATTATACCGTATTGCTGTTAAATGGACTCGCAAACCTACAAGAATGCTACGATTATTTGCCATAATTATTAAGACTGAGTCTATCAAAAAATAGATCTTTACATTTTGTAAAACTCTAATACCTTCCTGAATGACCATCCGTTCATTTTCTTACAAGTAAACTCAAATAAAAATATCTTGCTTTCGTTTTATATTATCGATAATTGGTAATATATATTATTAAGCCGCAGTTCAGTATATAATACAATTTATGGTTCAATATATATGGTTTTTAAACAGTGTATGCATTGCATTTTTTTGAAATGCCTTAAATCATGAAGCTAAAACAGACTACTTTCAAGATAATCATCAGTTGCTTACCTCTGTTAACTTTATCATTTCAATCTTTAATGGCTGAGGAAGTAATACTTCGCAATGGAAGCAAGTTATATGGAGATATCTATGCTCAAAACAGATCAACCATTCATCTATTAACAACGGACAAAAAGAGTCTTACCCTCTCCAAACGAAAAATCAAAAAAATACGATATATAACCAAATCTCTTACAAAGAGCCTTGGAAAAAAAACTTTTGAAAAAGAGCGACGTATCAAAGAGTCTGAAGAGCGACGTATCAAAGAGTCTGAAGAGCGACGTATCAAAGAGTCTGAAGAGCGACGTATCAAAGAGTCTGAAGAG
>JBNKQE010000168.1:0-3975 GCA_050295715.1 Leptospirales bacterium | reverse complement strand
CGGCGTATCAAAGAGTCTGAAGAGCGGCGTATCAAAGAGTCTGAAGAGCGGCGTATCAAAGATTCTGAAGCACGCTGGAGATCTAAAATTTCCAGGGAGAGATCCGTTGAAGGCCCTATTGCTCAAGAATTATTGAGGTTGGAAAAGACCAGGGGGGTATTAAAATTATCCGGTGGTGAAAAGTTTCATGTCGTAATTCCTGTTCGCCGGGCTGATTTTTTTGAAATTATCGGAGGGAAAAACAGACTCCTGGAATTGGAGCTGGATGATATTGAATACTTGAAGATTACTCATCGAGGCGAAAAGATAAACATAGCACCCGATAAGATTAGAGGGATTAGAGAGTTCAAGCAGGGAGAGGGAGGTATTTTTCAACTGAGCGGTGCTGGATCATTTAAAGGTAAAATATTAAAAATTATTGGCAATTCAGTAATAATTAAGACTCCCCAGGGAAATTTCAAAATAGACAGAAAACTTCTCGGAAATATTATAATTAATAATAACTCACCTCGCGGTATACAACTAAAAAGTGGCGAAACAGGAATATTTATTACAAATGGAGATAATCCTTTTAGAGGTCGACTCTTACAGGTTACCGAACACACAATTACAATTGAAACGAAATCCGGCAGGATGCAGCTTCTCCGAAATGATATAATATACGCTGGTATTGAAGAGGTGTGGAATGAAAAATGAAACTTACCCTGGGAGCCTCTCCAGATACATTGCCATAATTCTGCTGCTTGTATCATTCAGCCCGAATATCAATGCGCAGCAGTTCTCATCAAAATCTGACGATGTAACGAATAGTGATTCAATCAATAAAGAAGTCTCTACTGATCCGGAATCAATAGAACCGGCGGCACAAACAGGTAAATTTCATTTCACAGAAAAACAACTAAATATATTCGAAAGAACTCGAGCTCTAAACCTTTCAGGTAAAAGAGCAACAAAAGAGGCTGTAGCAAGCCTTGTTTATCATCAAAATCTAACATTTCTAAATTTAAGCGACACCGAAATCAATTCCGAAATCATTGAAGGACTCCGGAAACTAAATAAATTAGAAATATTGATACTCTCTGGCAGCAATATAAGTGACGGGTTAATAAATCAGTCAATTTTACCGGCAGAGCTGGTCAGGTTAAACCTGGAAAACACCCAAATAACCAGTAAAAGTCTGCCTGCAATCTCAAAGAATAAAAGACTTAAATATCTGAATCTTGCCCGAACGAACATAACGGACTATCAATTTGATAGGGCTCGTAACCTGAAAAGGTTGGAGGAGTTAGATCTATCCTTCACTAAAATTGGCGGTAAAACTTTAGAAACGATATCGAGAATGCCTCAAATGAAAGAGTTGAGACTCTGGGGATGTCCACTGAAAAATAATGACATACGCAGTCTCCAGCAGTCCGGGCTTTTCGAGCTTGCCCTGGGAGGAACAAAAATTTCAGACGAAGGGCTACGTTATCTCAGTACAATGAAAAACCTGGAAATTCTACACTTACCATATACTGATATTTCCGACAATGGAATCCGCAACCTTACCACGATCAAGTCTTTGAAGGCTATAAATCTGAACAACACGAAGATAACATCTGCCGGTATTCGGTTGTTGTCAGGTTTACCAGAGTTATCTATACTGAGCATTGAAAATACACCGGTAGATAATGCAACTCTCGATGCCCTCAGGCAGTTTGAAAACCTGAATACTGTTTACATGAAAACAGATAAACTATCATCAGATGCCCTGAAGAGATTTGAAAAAGATAAACCACTGATTTCATTTGAAACATTAGAATAGCTAAAACATCTTGCACCGGTTATTATTCAATGTATCATATATTATTTTTAGCCAGATGAATCCAGATTTCTTCGTGCATAGTCGGCAAGCAAAACCCGGCTCTTTATTCCCAGAAGATTTCGTATCCTCTGGATATGCATTTTTACCGTGGATTCAGTAATTTGTAGCGCTTCAGCGATTTCTTTATTCCTTTTTCCTTCTCTCAATTGTTTGAGTATCTGAATTTGCCGGTAAGTAAATACGGCTTCCCGGTTTGTCGTCTCCAGAGATGTCCCTTCAAATGAATCATACCATTCAACACCATAAGAGAAAAATGCACCATCCAAAATACTATTAAGAGCCTTTGCAATATAAGAATCATCACAATCAATGGAGAGTAATCCGGAGACAGACAACAGGATTCTATTTAAACTCAAAGGCAGTCTTCCATCCTCAACCAGAAGTAAAATTTTTGAATCTGGATTTAATTCTTTAAAAAAGGAAAGATTCAAGACAGGATCCTGTTTCACCTCGCCTAAATTTGTGATTATCAATTCAATCTCACCAAAGTTAGCCACCTCCATAAAACTTTTTCTCGAAGTAAACTGTTTAACTGTTCTATCTGAAAAGTGTTCTTTTAGAATCGAATTAACACCTCTACGAACCAGAGGCTGTTTTAGGAGCAAAATAACGTCACTCATTAGATATTGACCTCAGTGCGTTTACTTATATACCGGGAATTAAAAATTCTCAGCATTAAATTATTGTTATTAAGAAAATGGGAAACCGGAACTGAAATATCATTTTTTACTTACACATATGACGTATTTTTTCCACTGCAAAGATACTTATCGTCATATTATTTTAAAGGTCCTTTACCCAACCTATGTCACCAGGTTAAATCAATTCGTCTCTATCTCATTCAAATACCATACAAAACGTAAGCGTTCCTGTTTCCGCCTCTTTTAGCTGCGTTGATTAAAGCCGAAACTCCTCTTAGATGAGGTTCTCGTGAAGATACGAATTAATTGGCCCAGGCATATTGCAGAGTGGAAAGATTCGGGTCTGAGTAAAGCGGAATTCAACTGACGGAACAATATCAACAGATACTCGTTTTATGATAGAACTAGAGATATCCCATTTCCAGAGCAATTTGTTGAACTATTTACTCTGATCCAATTAGAATTCAGCTTCAAGCTTAACTTTACCTTTGGAGGGAAAAGATGATCCCCCTGCCTCCAGCAAACACAAGAATTTTTATCAGGCCCGGAGCAACGAATATGCGAAAAGCGATCAAAGGGCTGGCCAATATCACAATAAAGGTTGTAGAAGAAATTGCTCCACTCCAGTTGCTCCTTCTTGATGAGATCAAAAAATCATTTTTACCTGGATTCGACGAAACCAGATTCCAGGTTCTGATAGAACCGGGTAGAAGAGCCTATCAATTATCATTCCTATGGCATATTCGCGCTATAATCCGTGATGGACCCGTTCCTATTTTTCTTTATCGCCCTGAGCGAAGTGCGAAGTTTGTTGAGGCAAATAAGGCCGTGAAGAATAATTCGGATACGATAGCAGTCTCAAATCTTTACGGGAAAATTTATAAAGTAGAGTCTGACTGGCGTAAAGGGAATGGTAAGAAATCTGAACTTCTTGATCTTCGCCAGAAGCAATCCCGTCCATTAATGGATGAACTAAAAAAACTTCTGGATCAACTGCCGCTATCTGTAAATCCATCCGGCAAGCCGGGACAGGCTTTTCTTAAACACTTACTGAATCGCCACGCCTGACGGCGTTTCTCGATAATCCTACAATTCCCATAGACAACAATGTGGTGGAAAATGGAATCCGACCATTCGTCATAGGACGCAAGAACTGGCATCTTTGTGGATACACAGAGCGGAGCCCATGCCAGCGCTCTATTCTACACACTAATTGAAGGAGTAAAAGCCGCAGAAATTGATCCTTCTGTTTATATGAACTATTTGTTATACAGAGCCCCATATGCTGTAACCGAATCGGACTGGCGCGCTTTATTGCCGCTCAGTTTAAAAGGCAGGGATTTAACCTTCCCGGCATAGAGTCGATAACAAGAGCGCTTACAACAAAACCTCTATTCACTTATAAATTAATATAATAATCTTAACGACATAAGAAACATCCCTTATGTCACCTCCTCACCCACATTCGCA
>JBNKQE010000167.1:0-10180 GCA_050295715.1 Leptospirales bacterium | reverse complement strand
TACCACGAACGGTTTTTCAATAGATTCAGAAAAGTGAGGAACCTTCCTCTCTCTTTTTATTTGCAGCGTTTGCTGGACGATCCTCTGCTGCATCATAAGTTGAGTTTTCTTAAGGCTCCGAAGTGGAAGAAGGTATATCAGTCCGAGGGGCAGGATCTTCGTCGGGTTAATTTTTATCCTGATGAGAGGGACTGGGCCCGTCTTTCGGCCATTTCCAATGCTACCGGTTTTTCCCGTTGTTACATTTTTGTTTTTCTTATGCTTGTGGATATAGGGGTGATCTCTCTGGAAAATGGTGGAACTAAACCATATTCAGGGAAGCGAGTATGGAATCCATTGACCTTTTGTTCGGTTTTACTCGACTCAAGAGACAGAAAGCTCACAAGAAAACTCCAAACATAGACCACCGCCTGTAGAAGGGCAGGCAGCCGCTGATCTGCGGTAAAAAAGCTACAAACTCACGGTGGCAGATGAAGGTTGGATGCATAAAATAGCATTCGGGGCTTGCTCAACAGTATGATAGGTTACCTTTTCGCTACAGATCGCAAAAAGTACTACCCGATATTTTATATATACGATCTACTGATCACTTTAGAAGTGAGTCATGTAACTATTCCGGGAGTTCACTCCAAACTTGACTATTCGTAACTGGATTTTCGTCTGATCTGAATACGGAGAGAATTGCACCCTCACATTTTTGCAGGTAGTTACGAAAAATCTTTCGATCATTGTATACGTGAAACCAGGACCACATCGTATCAATCATTGATAACTGCAGGTAGCATGAAACGCAGAAGAATAGCACTTTTTAACGGTGCCTGTGGGACGGCACGACGTATCGTAATACAGGGACAGGTAGCGGATGTGACCCTGGCAAGCTTCCCTTCGAGATCGGAATATCCACTCCTCGCACTGGGGGGAAAACAGACGAAAACAATCCGCCCGGTTGTGGATTTCGGGCTTCCCGGCATTCGAAAACCAGTATTGATTCTGGAGATACTTGACCATCCAGGAAGAAATATTGACAGGGAAGATTTGAGTCAGGCCCGGGTAATTATTCGCTCTCCCGTTATCAAAGGCGGAAAAGACAGCTTCTTTACCTGGACACCGGATACGGATATTCAGGCCGGCCACTATATGGTTCGCGCTGTTCTTATCGGGCACGGCTCTCTACGTCAGAAGATTCTGGATTTAAGAAGGCAGAACAAAGATGAAAGAGAGCTGCGCAGGAAAGGAAGGTATATCGGTTACGGCAAGGTTCGAATCCTTCCCAATAATTATTCTGATTTACTTATCACTTCGGACATTGACCAGACATTTCTTGATACAGATATAAAGACAAAGTTCGGATTGATTCAAACATTATTCGAGAGCCCTGTGCAGAAAACCCCTCTTCCCGGCATGGTCGAACTGTACAAATCATTTCGACTGAACAGAAAAGATCCAATGCCGCTTATCTTCGTATCCGCTTCACCTCACTTCTTTCGCAGGACCTTGCAGGCGTTTTTTTTTCATCATGAAATTGACTTCACAGGTCTGAGTCTGAAGCCCTTTATGACACAGTTCGAATTTCTGTTTCGAAGATTTATGCGATCCCTTTCCAATCCAGAGGAGTTCTTTGCTGCAAAAATTGTCAGAATTGCCGAATCACTCTCTCGATTCAGAAAACATAAGATGAAAAAGCTCTCCAATCAGGTCGCCTACAAGCTGGTAATTTTATTAACCAACAGACTTATGCACCCGACACATGTAAAAGAAATTCTCATGGGCGATAACACGGAGAGTGATTATTTCATTTTCGTTTTATACCAGGTGCTTCTTGCCGGGAAAATACCACCGGATCGGCTGGAGGAATTTCTGGACTCATTGCAATTCAAAGAGCATGATCCTCTCAACCAGGAACAGCAAAAACTTGTAAAAAAACTAACCGAACAAAACCTGAAAATACACGGTTCGGTCAATCCGGTTATAGGAGCCTGGGTCAACCAGGCTTATAAAAATCCGAACGCTGAGAGAATCGACCTTACAATTCGAGAAAACCTTCTTTACGTAAACAGCTATGATGATCCTGAAATCAAGCAGATTGTTCTATGCGAGGGTGCAATTGGATTTGCCCTGGCTGCAATGGATCTTGGAATTCTCAAGGCTGAAGATTTACAGAATATATGGACTTCAATGGATGGGAAAAAGGGCCTGCAGGGATTGTGGACTGGAGAGAGACTTTATAACTCTGTAAGAGACTTTCCATTCAAAAAATCAGGTCTTCGAAAAAGTCTTTTACGAAAACTCAAAAACTGAAATCCCTGGGGAGAATGCGCTGCACCCTTTCGCCCGACTCACACTGGCAACTCGCAAGAAATAACTATTTGTTTATAACATTGCATGTAGGTACGTTTCATATAGGATCTCCATGCAACCAATAATTTATCAATAATGCCGTTAATATGAAAAGATTATCGTCTAATACTGAACAAAAAAATTCACGGAATCATACAAACACACGGTGAAGAAACCGTCACTCTTTATAGAAAATATTGAGGAAAAATAATGTCAAACAATTCAAAAGCAGCGAGTCTGCTCTATTTATCAATGCGAATTATACCCGCTGTTATACTGCTGCAGACTTTGTATTTCAAGTTTTCAGGATCCGATGAATCCGTTTATATTTTTACAAGACTGGGTGTGGAGCCATGGGGACGTTATTTTGCTGGTGTTATGGAGTTGATTGCCGCAGCCCTTCTTGTAATCCCCAAAACAGCCTGGGCCGGGGGAAGCCTTTCTGCGGGCATTATGATGGGAGCTATCCTGTCACACATTACGATACTTGGCATTGATGTACAAAACGATGGCGGACTTTTATTTGGACTGGCAGCGATTACCCTTGCCTGCTCGGCTACTGTCATTTATCTAAGCAGAAAAGACAATCCCATTCTTCGCAATCTTCAATCGTATTCGTAATTGCGATGAATCATAAGAGCTGGAGTGAATAAAAAGACCGGTACGTAATCCACCCCCTCGAACAGGAAGGGCCTGTATCGGGATAAGTTATCTATTTAAGCTGCTTTCTGAATTCCCAATCGGCCTTCTGACTCCCAATCTGCCTATCCTCGCTTGCTTCCCCACCTCTTCGGCCTGCCATCGGATAACGAGGGCGATTAACCGCTACGGGGTAGCAACGTGATTTAAAACAAAAGCCGCGCTTCCACATGACCCTGGGCTTCGCCGACATGCTCGCGTGTAGCGCGAGTACGTCGGGTAATAAATTATTATCCGACAGCGGGGGGGGGAGGAGTCTTCATTGGAGGATACAACCATAGACTTCTCCACCGTTCCATTATGAAATTTCACTCCTTCTTCTTACATACACTCGCGATAAAAGGCACACGCAAGTAAAACCAAAGTCAATGGATTCAAATTAAACAAGGCCAAAAATAACAAATATACTGAAATACTAAATAAAGCACTTACTCTCTTCAACAAGGGTAAAACAAAGACAGGCAATAAAGAAATGAACAAATATATTCCAAGTTTAAAGTGCCCAATCTTATTGACAATTGAATCCCCCCCATAAAGGAATTCATTTCGAAATGGTATAAATATTACGTATGAAAGAAAAATACCAACAAACATCGCTACCAATGATATTAGTAATGTTATAATTGATTTCTGTAACCTGGTAACATTATTTACGAAAAAGAGATGGTTCATTTTGTTATCCATGTTTGTTATTGAGCACAATTCATACTAACTCCACAGTTTGGATTGGATGACTGGACCGGACTACAACTCATGTTTTGGCCACATGCTCCATTCGCCCCATTTTGTGTTGGGATGGTTACTGGATGAAGGAAATGTGAATATTCAACGAGTATGTCCCATCCTGGAAGAATAGATACATCAGATCGAATTGGAGTTACACCTACCGCCTCTAATAATCCATGCTTATATGAATTTGAATTATTTTCAAAATCAACTGCTTCAGGGCACACTTCATATTCAGGTGTTGTTCCATTGTTATAGTTACGTGTACTACTCAACTTCATTATGCATCCATACAAAGCTTGCATCATCAGCTTCATTTTCTTTGTCGGCAATAAAGAAAGTGTGATCATTCTCCATTTCGAAGTTATAAACTGTACCTTCGTGATCCTGTGGAATCCCTTTAACAGAGTGGATTGTGAGCCTTTTCCCATTTGATTGAATGATCAAGTCTCCGGATCGCAGATCCTTAGTTTCAACCCATCCACTTCCTTCTATCCAAAAGGGGTGGTTCCACGTTGACTCCAACGGTCACTATTAATGAAAGTAACATGAAACAATAGGTCTGTTTGACGGACGAAAAGCTGTGTTACCCGGCTATATTGAGTTTCTCTATCAGCGGTTGCATCCTCATTTCGCGATAAAAAAACGCCCCCGGCCTTCAGAGTTTCAATTTTTCGATATCCTGTGGGTGTAAGAACCTTCGTTCCCCCGTGAAGCAATAGCAACGGTCCAACACGGAATATCGCGCAGTATCCATTTCGTACGGCATCTTTCCGGATTGGAAAATAGTTGGAAAATAGTTGGAAAATAGTTGGAAAATAGTTGGAAAATAGTTGGAAAATAGTTGGAAAATAGTCAGCGCAAAAAAAAGCCCCGCTATTATAGCAGGGCTTTCCTGTGAATTCCGCCTGGTCACTATCCTCAGCTTCAGGTGCGATATCCCCGATCAGGGCATCACGGAAATGATTTCGTCACGGTTCACAAGGTTAACTACGTGTTTGTATTCAGGAGAATCTTTTCCATACTTCAACTCAGCAGCTCGAAGCAGGTGCACGTTTTTCTTGTAACGAAAACGCATCATCTGATCCTCTGACCCCATTCCATACTTATCGATCATGTTCTCCTGGAAAGCATAGGCCTGAGCCAGATACTTATGCGCCGGATACTCTTTTTCATTATCATCGACCTCAACATAGAGTTCGAGGATTGGAATGATCTGTGGAATATTTGCCAGGTCATACTGGTACATTACCCAGTTTCTATAAATCGCAGAAAGCAGCTTTTTGAAAGCCGGACGCTCCCGCAATTCCGGATTGGAAATATCATCCATGTGATTGATAGCTCTAGTAAAGTAGGTAACCGACTCCAGTTTTGATTTGCGCTGCATGCGCTGAACATAGCGCTCTTCACGAGCCTTTCGGTCAATTACCTGCCAGTACCACTTCTCATTCAGGTGACGTGCTTCTGCGCTCTGCTTACGGAAAAGCTCAACTTCGTCACGCATTTTGATAATGGAGTTTACACCGGCCTGATACGAAGACAGAGCAAGTCTGTATTTGTTATTGGCAAATGCTTTTGAAAGTTTGTGCAACTCGGCAAATGCTCCGTCATAATCACGGTAGTCTGCGTTTTTCCAGAGTTCTTCTGCACGCAGGTTTCTTTTTAACACACGCTTCTGTTCATCTGACAGTTGCGTCTCGTCAATCTCCTCACTTACCAGTTCCCCCGGAGTCGGTTCATATGGTGTTGGAGAAGCAGGATTCCCTGCAGCTACCGTTGTAGCACCACCCTGATTTCCACCTGCTGGCGCTGGCGCTGGAGCCGGAGCCTGAGCGATGATGGGGGTTATGATAAGACTGCTGAGAATAAAAGCCAGCCCAATTTTTTTCATTTTTCGCACCTTCTGTTCATGTTATCAGCTATAAATAAAACGGAAAGAGTCCGTTACGCTATTATTCACTTAATCTTATCGGGCATGAAATGCCCCGAATAAACAGCTCCGTAAAAAATATTGCATTTATTTTATTTCTTGCTTCAATTTTTATCAAAAAAGGGATCAATTCCCGCTTTGAAAGCATTCAAGCAGTAATCAAAATGCTGCATAGCGGCTCAAAAAACCTGCAGTATCACTTTTTTTCGGTACTCTGCAGGGTATTTGACTCATTTTTTTGGTTTTATCCAATTCAGGTTCTGTTTTTCATGACATGATAATATCCAGGTAAAAAAAAGATCAATCATTCTACAGAATCGAGGAGCGGATTTATTAATATGGAGGAAAAAAACTATATAGGACAGGATGCAACAGTTGGCGGCTCCAAACAGGGTCTCGAATACTGGGATTATTTGTCCAGAGAGATCCCCGATTCTTTCCGTTATGGGAAGCCCGGATGTCCGATATGCGCAGGACTCGGCATTGCCTTTGATCCTCAGGGAGGCGGATGGGACCGTGGTGCTCTGAAAATCTGTGACTGCATGGAAGATGCTACTCTGTGTGACCGTAAACCTCCATATGAGTATTATGATCCCGAAATTGATGCTGTCAGGCCCTGTCCCTCGAAACCGGCCCGCATTGCACTGGAAAGAATTCAGTTCATTAAATCCCGATCCGGTATACCAAAGCGATACGAATGGAAGTTTATCCCCTCCATTTACAATGACCAGAACTACATAAGCCTGAACCTGGCAATATCCAGTGCCGTTCATATTATCAAAGAGTTCGGAAATCAAAGGATGCACGGTCTCTACCTCCACGGTGGCACAGGGACCGGTAAAACCCTCATATCAACCACAATACTCAATGAGCTTGTCAGGCTTTACCAGACGCCTGTTCTTTATGCGAAAATAACCCGCGATATTCTCGGGAAACTGAGGGCTTCATTCAATCCCAACTCCGACATATTCGGAGAGGGACAGAAGATAGAGTCGGAGCTTGCCACCGTTCCCGTTCTAGTTATCGATGATTTTGGAGTTCACAGAGAGACCGAATGGGTTACCGGTGTTCTTTATGACCTGATCGACTCACGCTACGAAAGTAATCTTCTTACTATAATTACGTCAAATGAGAGACTCGACTCCTGGAAAGATATCGGCAAGGGCCGCGTTTACAGCCGCCTTGTTGAGATGTGCGAAGAGATACATATTGATGTTCCCGATTTCAGGATATTTTAATGACAATGACCAGGACACCAGCCGTAAAGACAACACGAAAGGTATATCTATCTCTCGGCTCCAATCTGGGAGACCGCGATCGAGCACTCCATCTGGCCCTGATGCAGCTGGAATCACACCCGTCCATCGAGATCCGACGCACCGGTAAAATAATGGAGACAAAAGCGGTTCTCGTTGAAGAGCAACCCGACTTTCTCAACTGCATTGTCGAGATAGAAACACTCCTCAGTCCTGAAGATCTTCTAAAACTTTGCAAGCAAACGGAAATCGATCTGGGCAGGACACAAACCTTTCGCTACGGCCCCCGCATCATCGATATAGATATCCTGGTTTACGAAAACTTCAACCGGAATAATAAAGATTTAACACTCCCCCATCCCGGAATCTACGACCGTGAATACCTGCACAATTTATTTGCAGAATTTGATGAAGACATCGACTCCCTCAATTCCCTTTCCGGAATTGAGCTGATCAAGCCCCATAGGAGTTGAAAGGATTACCGAGTCTATTGCCCCATACAGCCAGGTTGTTTTATGTTATGATCAGTATCGCGATTCAGGCAAACAGCATTCCGTATAACCTCATGGCTATCTGAAATACAATTTAACGATGCATCGCGAGTAGCCGGATCTGAATCTTTCAGAGCGGCACAAAGAGCTGGCAGATAAGGAGAAACTGTGTCGGTGGACATTTATTTTTGGGTAGATCAAAATAATCTGCATAATTTTTTACTGAATCAAGAGTTGCCGTCCAGATACAGGTCAGACCATTATGATCGCCGGAATATACATAAACAACATAAGGCAATCCGTAATCATTCAGTCTGGTGAGCAAGGTTCAACTGGACCTCTCGATCTTATGCGTATTCGTTGGGACTCGCAGGTAGTGTAATCCACTATGACCACCCGATTTTTTATTTTTTGGGAATTTTTGAACTTTTTATACACCGTATTTGTATGATTGAACAAATTCGAGTGACTGGCGAGCCCTTCTCAAGCTCTCGTTCGACCCTCCTGATTCCAGATTCCTACCACGAACGGTTTTTCAATAGCTTCAGGAAAATAAGGAATCTTCCTCTCTCTTTTTATTTACAGCGTTTGCTGGACGATCCTCTGCTGGATTTAAAGTTGAGTTTTCTTAAAGCGCCGAAGTGGAAGAAGGTATATCAGTCCAAGGGGCAGGATCTTCGTCGGGTTAATTTTTATCCTGATGAGAGAGACTGGGCCCGTCTTTCGGCCATTTCCAATGCTACCGGTTTTTCCCGTTGCTACATTTTTGTTTTTCTTATGCTTGTGGATATGGGGGTGATCTCTCTGAAAAATGGTGGAACTAAACCATATTCCGGGAAGCGAGTATGGAATCCATTGATCTTTTGTTCGGTTTTACTCGACTCAAGAGACAGAAAGCTAACAAGAAAACTCCAAATATAGACCACCGCCTGTAGAATGGCAGGCAGCCGCTGATCTGCGGCAAAAAGCAATAATCTCTCTGTACCAAGTAAAAGTCGGATTACATAAAATTGTGTCAGAGAATTTCGCAAGTTTCCTCAAACAGTCATGTCATGCTGCTTATTTCGAAGCGAAAGTCAACAATCAAATAATATCAACCACCCTTCAATCCCCGTAACTCATCTAACATACCAAACAGGTATACGCACGTAAAATATATATATTTTTTAACGATTAATCTTCTTTCTGCCCATTATTTTCCGGGAAAAATCCACATATTTTACGAAGTAAATGTGTCAGTGGATTCCGGACTATCAACTCAGACGCAAACTCATCCATTCCGGACAAGGCCCTCCCTGACACCATTCTAATCCGGAGAAATATATTATGGAATACAACGTCACAGACCCTGTCGCTCTACAAAAAATATTGAGTAGGATCATGCCGCACAGCGCTACAAGCGGAAATGATTCTATTCGCCTGATACCGACAGTTCACCGGATCAAGACCGGTCGTCCAATTGTGCACACGGATAGAGTCGCAGAAAGCCCCATTATCTATCGCGGCTCCAAAACTCACCTTCGCCTGTATTTGAACGAGATACGGCCCGGGTCTCAAACATATGAAGTAAATGCGGCAAGTTTTGGTCCACCGGTTTTGAAGGATTTACTGCAGGGATCAGCATCGCATATTAGATTCTCACAGCCCATAGATATTAACTCGACAATTGCTCTTTATGGAAAAACTCCGCAAATGAAAACGGTTCTTTCGGCTGCAGAAGATCGAATACGCAACATGGTTGGCTCCACCGGGCTGCCCTCTTCCGGCTGCCAGATTCGTTTTTTTTACAATATAATATCACCGCTCATCGGAGGACTGGAATCATCCATGAAGCCTTTTGTAATGCTTGATTCCTTAAAAAATATATGTTTTTCGGGACCCAATTACTATACACCTTTACCTGTTACCGACGAACGACGGGAACCTTTTTTTCTCGCTTACAATCTCGCACATATCCGTTCTGAAATTCTCTATCCATTCACCGACTACAATTCAATTCCAATGGGTTATATTCGACTCAACTCACCCTGGCCCCTGACAGGCTCAGAACCTTATACCTATCTGCTCTCCCTGTTGCGTTATCTGGGTGAAGAATCCCTTCATATTCTATACGAGCTGGAATCCACAATCCAGACCTCATGGAAATCACTCACTTCTTTTGCCAGGTTATTTCTCGTAAAGGGGAATCAGGCAATCCTCCAGCTTTCAATCAAACAGGCGCCGGATTTGCTTAGAAAAGGTTCACGTATATCATTTCAGGGTTTTATAAGAAAAAAAGCACGCTATTACGAGGGAACAGTTATTGCTATTGAGCAGTCAGGTAACTTTTTGAGGGTAAGCATTCGAATACACACAAGCGACGCGTCGATCAGGACTCTCTCAGCCTGTAGCTAACACGAAATAGAATATTGTTCTCTCTTGTGTGAAGGTCCGATCCCTGAAATCTGTTCGCAAGAACGAATCTTACAAGGTCTTCCGGTTTATATAAAAATGGGTTTGTTACATATACATAACCCGGTTCCGTTGCAAAACTATACACTCTTCGAATCACAAAACTTGTATCGGCAACCAGGTGATCACCTATTTCGTAACCGATACCAAGCACTCCGACTACTCCGGTAATACTTACTCTCTCGTCCTCAAACCGGAGTCCGCGTATAAGATGATGATCCACACTACGATTCCAGCCAAACACAAGGTCCAGATCTCCTTGAATAAAAAATTTTCCTGCTTGATATCTG